>JAZLFV010000058.1:0-6832 GCA_045615965.1 Acutalibacteraceae bacterium | reverse complement strand
GAAGGAACTGTTACCCGTTCATCATGGTATAAGGGGTATGGCTACTGTGTTGATATAGACCACGGCAACGGTCTTGTTACAAGATACGGGCATGCGAGCGTTCTTATCGCAAAGGTGGGTCAAAGGGTTACGGCAGGCGATGTTATTGCAAATGTCGGTCAAACGGGCGATGCATACGGAAACCATGTGCATTTTGAGGTTATTTTGAACGGGAAAAAAGTAAATCCTGCACCGTATCTTAATATAGACTGAAATAAAACTTGCAATTTGCTTTGAAATTGGATATAATGGTTTTTGTAATTTTACGGAGGTTTAATATTTATGGATGTTAACAGTTTTTTAATTCTTGCGGCAAAGGATGCGGAAAAGGCCGATAAATCGGCGGGCTCGGGTGTGCTTGGCGGATTCGGTTTGATAATATATTTGCTTGTAATATTCGCAATTATGTATTTTCTGTTTATTCGCCCTTCACGCAAAAAAACCAAAGAAGAAAAGAAAATGCGTGAAAGCCTGCAGATTGGTGATGAGGTAGTTACAATCGGCGGTATTTACGGCAGGGTTATTTCTCTTAAAGAGGATACAATGGTTATTGAGTCCAAAAGCGACCATTCAAAGCTTACGTTGGCACGTTGGGCTTTACAGCAGAATTTAACCGTTCACGATGAAACAGTAAAATAATGTAATAAAAAAACTCCCTTCACAGTAAATTTAACTGTGGAGGGATTTTTTATGACAACCGATAAAAATAAACCGATAAGATATCTTATTTCATCTGCAATAGGTATTGCTTTCACTTTTTTAAGCATTGCGTTTTTTGCGGCAATTATGCTGATATTTAAAATAGACCGTGCATATGCGCCGTTTTTTGCAACTGTTTCGCTGGCGTTGGGAGCATTTTTAACATCCTTTTTAATCGCAAAAAAATCAGGCGCACACGGATATGTAACAGGTCTTATAACAGGTATTGCATATTTTGCTGCTATAACTCTTATATCAATGGCGGTAAACGGAATAAAGTTCGGCTCAAACACGGTTTTTCATTTTATAATAATTCTGCTTGCATCAATGGTGGGCGGAATATTCGGGGTAAATAAAAAATAAACTAAAAAATCCGCCGTTTCATTTGATTCGGCGGAATAAATTTTATTATTTTGCAAGTTCACGCTCAAGCCAGGTAAAGCCTAAATCCAAAGCATCAAAAAGTGTATCCTTTGTGCTTTCTTTTACGGCTTCTTCCTTTGACTTAATATCAACATCGCTTTTCAAAAGCTTCACCGAAACTTTATCGGCAATTTCAAGATTATCTTCCTTTTTATAAGAAAGAATTTTGAACTTTACAATAAACTTATTTGAGGTATCTCCATAGTAAATTTCGTTGCCCTTGCGAACAAGCGGCATACCTTTATAGGTTAAAAAATTATTTTCTGCCATTTTAAATTATCTCCAAAATCAGTTTTCTTTACCGGGAACTTCGCCGTAAAGATTCAAACGAAGCAATAACACCTCGTCTTCGGGATTTGAACAGCGAATGGCGGTATCAATAGTTTCGGTTTTTGAAAGCAGAGAAGAAAGACCTAAAAGCTGACAAAGCTTTGATTTTAAGTTAAGAACATCGCCATCGGGCGTTTCAAGGAAAACATCACCCTTGCAATGGTCGATAACCTTAATAAAATCATCAAATGTAACATTGTGTAATTCAATGTCTTTCCGGCGCTTTGACTCTTTTTTCATAAAAAACCTCACTAAAAAATATTTACATAAAAATTATAAACCATACACAATAATATGTCAAGAAATTATATTATATGAGGTGTACATATGGTTATAAAACATAAATATAAGCTGAGTAAGGAAATACTTTTAAGCATAATATAGAAATATATTGTTAAAGTTTTGTTTTAATTGACTTTTTTTGGAATTTTGTTTATCATTGTATATGGAGAATTTTAGACTTTTCGGAGGTTATAAAATAATGGAAAACACCAAAAAAACAATGGATGCAATAGTAAACCTTGCAAAGGGCAGAGGCTTTGTGTATCCCGGAAGTGAAATTTACGGCGGACTTGCAAACACTTGGGATTACGGTCCGTTAGGAGCGGAGCTTAAAAACAATATCAAAAAAGCTTGGTGGAAAAAGTTTGTTCAGGAAAATCCTTATAATGTAGGGCTTGATGCGGCAATTCTTATGAATCCGCAGACTTGGGTTGCGTCCGGTCATTTGGCAGGATTTTCAGACCCGCTTATGGATTGCCGTGAATGTCACGAGCGTTTTCGTGCAGATAAGTTAATTGAGGATTGGTGCGCTGAAAACAGCTTTGAGCTTCCAAAGCCAATAGATGCTTTTTCTCAGGAAGAAATGAAGAATTTTGTTGAGGAGCATAATATTAAATGTCCGTCCTGCGGAAAGCATAACTTTACCGATATACGCCAATTTAATCTTATGTTCAAAACATTTCAGGGTGTTACCGAGGACGCTAAAAATACAGTATATCTCCGCCCCGAAACGGCGCAGGGTATTTTCGTAAACTTTGCCAATGTTCAAAGAACATCACGAAAGAAGCTTCCTTTCGGTATCGGTCAGATAGGTAAATCTTTCCGTAACGAGATAACCCCCGGAAACTTTATATTCCGTGTCCGTGAATTTGAGCAGATGGAGCTTGAATTTTTCTGCAAGCCGAATACAGACCTTGAATGGTTTGATTATTGGAGAAGCTTCTGCAAAAATTGGCTTTTATCAATCGGGCTTAAGGAGGAAAATATCCGCCTTCGTGACCACGATAAAGAGGAGCTTTGCTTCTATTCAAAGGCTACTACCGATTTTGAGTTTTTGTTCCCGTTCGGTTGGGGCGAGCTTTGGGGCGTTGCCGATAGAACAGATTACGATTTAACCCAACATCAAAACACATCGGGTAAGGATTTAACATATTTTGATGCCGAAACAAACGAGCATTACATTCCTTATGTTATTGAGCCGTCACTTGGCGTTGAAAGAAGCTTTTTGGCTGTTCTTTGCGATGCTTATGACGAAGAAACCGATGAAAAGGGCGAAGTAAGAAATGTGCTTCATTTTCATCCGTTCTTAGCTCCGTTTAAGGCGGCGGTTTTACCGCTTTCAAAGAAGCTTTCGGATAAGGCTATGGAAATATATAATGAGCTTTCAAAAGACTTTATGATTGATTTTGATGAAACAGGCTCAATCGGCAAGCGCTACCGCCGTGAAGACGAAATCGGAACACCGTTCTGCATAACATACGATTTTGATAGTGAAAATGACGGGTGCGTTACCGTGCGTGACCGTGACACAATGGAGCAGGTTCGCATAAAGATAACTGAACTGAAATCATATATAGAAGAAAGAATAAAATTATAAGAACTGTTTAAAAGATACTATTGTATTTACAGGAGGAAAAAAATGGCTTCAACTGCAATACTTGTTATGATTGCCGGAATTTTAGGCGGACTTACATTCTTCCTTTTCGGTATGAGCACTATGTCCGGCGGGCTTGAGCAGATGGCAGGCGGTTCGCTTGAACGAACAATGAAAAAGGTTACATCAAACGATTTCGCCGGTTTTGCGCTGGGAGCAGGAATTACTATTGCCATTCAGTCATCGTCTGCGATGACGGTTATGCTTGTAGGTCTTGTGAATTCAGGAATAATGGCTTTTGCCGATACCTTTGGTATGATAATGGGAACGCATGTCGGAACAACGCTTACGGCTTGGATTACAACATTAAGCGGCATAAGTGGCAATAAGAGCTTTTTTATGACATTGCTTAATCCTGCAACATTTGCTCCTATTCTTGCATTTGTCGGCATAGCAATGAAGATGTTTTCAAAAAACGAGCGAAAGAAAACATTAGGCATCATTTTCATAGGCTTTGCAATACTTATGGCAGGTATGGGTATGATGAGCGAGGCGGTTTCTTCAGCTAAAGATAACCCTGCATTTATAAAAATGCTGACGGCATTTAAAAGCCCCATCGTGGCTCTTCTTGTTTCAACCGTATTTACGGGCATTATTCAGTCCTCTGCCGCAACGGTTGTTATTGTACAATCGTTGGCGCTCACGGGAACTGTAAGCTATCAGATTGCAATTCCGCTTATTGTAGGCGCAAATATAGGTACTTGTATGACGGCGCTTATTTCCTGCATAGGCACAAATAAAGAGGCAAAGCGTGTTGTTGCAATGCACATTTATACAAACGCAATAGGCGGTATTCTCTGCATTATTTTAATGTATATAGTAATGGCGGTAAATCCGTCACTTATGGCAAGCCACACAATCGGAGTTGTAGGCGTTGCCGTGGTTCACAGTCTTTTCAATATTGCAAACACAATATTCTTTATTCCTTTTAAGACTCCGCTTCTGAAGCTTTGCAGACTTTCGGTTAAAAGGGACGACTCAGAAACTCATACCGTATTTTTGGACGAGCGTGTTTTCAATAATTCACCGCTTGCAATTTCCGAATGCAGGCGTCTTGTTGACGAAATGGCAAAGATAACCGAAGCTTCGGTTTACGATGCGCTTTCGTTGCTTGATAATTATGATGAAACGGTTGCGGCGAGGGTAGTTGAATCAGAAAAAACAGTAGATAAATATGAGGATAGATTGGGCGAATACCTTGTGCGTATAAGCGCAAATAAGCTTGGCACCAAGGAGTCCTATATTATTGCCCGTATGATACATTCATTGGGCGATTTTGAGCGCATTTCCGACCACGCACTTAATTTAAGTGAATCGGCAAATGAAATAAAAACCAAGAAAATTTTATTCTCAGCTGACGGCAGCAATGATATTTTTGTTATGACCAAAGCTTTAAAAGAGATTGTAAAGCTTACATTTGAATCATTTGCTTTAGATGATGTATCAATTGCAGGTGAGGTTGAACCGCTTGAGCAGGTGATTGATAAGCTAAAGGACATTATAAAAGCACGCCATGTAAAGCGTCTGCAAAGCGGGGATTGCACAATGCAAATGGGCTTTGTGCTTAACGATTTGCTCACTAATTTTGAACGCATTTCCGACCATTGCTCAAATATTGCCGTTTATACACTTCAGCTTAACACACGTGAGCTTGAGCAACACAGCTTTTTGGGCTCATTTAAATCAGGCAATAACGAGGCGTTTGAAAACAGATTTAAGTATTATGAAGATATGTTTTCTATTGAATAATTTTTAAAAATAATCAAAAAACAGTAGTAAAGGCTTTAATAATCGAAAGGATTGATTTTGTGGCAACTAAATATACAATATCAAAGCTTACCGAAATGCTTAATACCAAGCTTTCGCATAATTTCGGTGTAACACCGGAGCAGGCATCAGACGAAATATTCTATAAGGCAAGCGTGCTTGTTTTGAATGATATTTTAAGCGAAAGAAAAGCACTTTTCAGAAAATCGGTAAGTGAACAGCAGGCAAAAACGGTTTATTATTTAAGTATGGAATTTCTTATGGGCCGTTCCCTTAAAAATACACTTTATAATCTTGACCTCGCCGAGAATATGGAAAAAGCACTTGCAAAATATAAGGTAAAGCTTGATAATCTTTATGAGCTTGAGCCCGATGCCGGTCTTGGCAACGGCGGATTGGGGCGTCTTGCCGCCTGCTTCCTTGACGGTCTTTCTTCGGGAGGTTACAGCGCTTTCGGATATTGTATTAAGTACGAGCTCGGTATTTTCCGCCAAAAGCTTGTTGACGGTTGGCAGACCGAGATGCCGGACTTCTGGCTTCCGGGCGGAAGCGTTTGGCTTGAGCAACGCCCGTCAAGCGCCGTTGATGTTCATTTCGGAGGTCATATTGACGAATGGTGGGATAACGGCTATCATCATGTTGAGCATAGAGATTATGATAATGTCCGTGCCGTTCCTTACGATTTAAAGGTTGCAGGAAAAGACGGCAAAACGGTTAATGTTTTAAGGCTTTGGAGCGCCGAATGTCAGGACTTTAATATGTCGGCATTCAATCAGGGCGATTATGTAAAGGCTCTTGAGCAGCGTGCCAATACCGAGGCGATTTCAAAGGTGCTTTATCCTGAGGATAATCACGCTGAAGGTAAATCATTAAGACTTCGTCAACAATATTTCCTTGTTTCGGCTTCAATTCAGGATATTTTAGCACGTCATATGCGTGAATATAATACTCTTGATAATCTTCCCGAAAAGGCAGCAATTCATATAAACGATACTCACCCGACATTATCTATTCCCGAGCTTATGCGTTTGTTGCTTGATGAATGCGGGTATTCCTGGGAAAAGGCGTGGGGCATAGTAACAAAGACAGTTGCATACACAAACCATACAATTATGGCAGAGGCACTTGAATGTTGGCCCTGTGATATGTTCAGACACAGACTCCCCCGTATTTATCAGATAATCGAGGAAATCGACCGCCGTTACAGAGCCGATATAATAGCTAAAACAGGTGATTTTGCACTTGCGGAAAGAACAGCCGTTATTAGCGGCGGACTGGTTAAAATGGCTAATCTGTGCGTTGTAACCTGCCATACGGTAAACGGTGTTTCAAAGCTTCACAGCAAGATTATAACCGATGAGTTATTTAACGATTATTATAAAATGACTCCCGATAAATTCACAAACGTTACCAACGGAATTGCCCACAGAAGATGGCTTTGTCAGTCAAATCCCGAATTATCGGGCTTTATTTCAGAGCTTATAGGCGATGGATTTATAAAGGATGCTTCAAATCTCGAAAAGCTGATGGAATTCAAAGACGATAAAACCGTGCTTACCCGTCTTGCCGAGATTAAGAAAAATAATAAAATTCGTCTTTCAAACTATATAAAAGAGAATGTCGGAATAAAATTTGACC
>JAZLFV010000057.1:0-2364 GCA_045615965.1 Acutalibacteraceae bacterium | reverse complement strand
ATGTGCATTTTCTTAAAAAAGAGGACGGAATTATCCGTCAGATTGTTATGGCAGGTCAAGGCTTTGACGATATCGAAAATCAGGCACCGCTTTATTTTAAAACAACATCCGAAATGCTTGAGGATTTTTCATATTTCGGCGAGCGTGCAAAGGAATTTGTTATAGATAATCCGCAAAAAATAGCCGATATGGTAAGCGATGATGTTATACCCGTTCCCGAGGGCAATTATCCTCCCGTTATTGAGGGCTCAGACGATTTACTAAAGCAGATATGCTGGGATAACGCACATAAAATTTACGGCGAAAATTTACCAGAAATAGTTGAAAAACGTCTTTCAAAGGAATTAAATTCGATTATTAGCAACGGATTTTCCATAATGTATATTTCGGCTCAAAAGCTTGTTGCATACAGCGAGGAGCAAGGATATCTTGTCGGCTCCCGTGGCTCGGTAGGCTCATCGTTTACCGCAACTATGGCAGGAATATCCGAGGTTAATCCTTTAGCACCGCATTATGTATGTCCTAAATGTCAGTACAGCGAATTTTTCACAAAGGGTGAGGTTGGCTCAGGCTTTGATTTACCCGAAAAGAACTGCCCCGAATGCGGAACACCCCTTAACCGAAACGGTCACGATATACCGTTTGAAACATTTTTGGGATTCAAAGGCGATAAGGTACCTGATATAGACCTTAACTTCTCGGACGAAGTGCAAAACTCCGTTCAGGACTTTACAAAAACCCTTTTCGGTGCAGGTAACGTATTTAAAGCCGGCACGATTTCCACAATCGCCGAAAAAACCGCATTCGGATTTGCAAAGGCTTATGCCGAAAAAATGAATTTGACTTTAAGCGGAGCCGAGCTTAACAGGCTTGCAAGCAAGGTTGAAGCGGCAAAGGTTAAAACCACAACCGGTCAGCATCCGGCAGGTATGATTATCGTGCCAAACGGAATGTCTATTTATGATTTCTGCCCTGTTCAGCATCCGGCAGACGATGTAAACAGCGATATTATAACAACCCACTTTGATTTCCATTCAATCCACGATACTATTTTAAAGCTTGATGAATTAGGCCACGTTGTACCTACAACATATAAGTATTTAGAGGAGTATTCGGGTATCCCCGTAAACAGCGTTACTATGTCCGACCCGGCGGTTTACAGTCTGTTTACCTCTACCGAGGCGCTCGGCGTAACGCCCGAAGAAATCGAATCTAAAACGGGAACATTCTGTCTGCCTGAATTCGGTACAAAATTTGTCCGTGAAATGCTTATAGACTGTAAACCTAAAAACTTTGCAGACCTTTTGCAGATTTCGGGGCTTTCCCACGGCACGGATGTATGGCTCGGAAATGCAAAGGATTTGATTGATAACGGAACTTGTACCATTTCGGAGGTTATCGGAACACGTGATAACATAATGGTTTATCTTATCCATCAGGGCATGGAGGAGGGCAGAGCCTTCAAAATCACCGAAACAGTACGTAAAGGTCTTGTTGCCAAGGGTAAGGTTTCAAAGGAAGAATGGGCATCAATGGAGGACGATATGCGTGCTGTCAATGTTCCCGAATGGTATATTCAGTCCTGCTATAAAATAAAATATATGTTCCCGAAAGCTCACGCCGCCGCCTATGTTATTTCAGCTCTGCGACTTGCATGGTATAAGGTACATAAGCCGCTTGAATTTTACTGTGCATATTTTACCGCACGTCCCGGTGATGTTGAGGTAGAGGTAATAATGCAGGGCAGAGATGCCGTTAAAAAAGCTATGAGCGATATTCTTGCAAAGGGCAGAGATGCTTCGGCAAAAGAAACGGCGGTTTACGATAATTTGCTTATATTTAATGAAATGCTTGCAAGGGGTATAGAAATTCTGCCTATTGACCTTAAAAAATCTTACGCCGTAAAATATGTTCCCGAAGAAGGTAAAATGCGTTTGCCGTTCGGCTCACTTTCAGGTGTGGGTGACAAGGCGGCTTATTCGATTTATGAAACAGCGCAAAAGGGTAATTATGTTTCACGAGAGGATTTTGCAATAGAGGCAGGAGTATCAAAAACAATCATTCAAAATCTTGCCGATATCGGCGCTATGAGTGATTTGCCCGACACAAATCAAATATCTATGTTTTAAGAATTAAAACAAAACGGCGAACGGATTTTTCATCTGTTCGCCTTATCTTTTTTCTATATCCTTAAAGCCTTCTCCCAAAATTTCATCGGCTGTGGCAAAAACGGTAAAAGCTTTTTTATCGTGCTTTCTTATTATTGAATAAAGTGCGGAAATTTCGTGCCGCCTTACTGTACACATAAGCATAGTGCGCTCAAGATTTTTATATCCGCCGGTTATTTTAAGCTTGGTAACACCT
>JAZLFV010000056.1:0-2291 GCA_045615965.1 Acutalibacteraceae bacterium | reverse complement strand
TATAACGATATTAATGAAGCGGTAATTGAAAACAACAAAAAGAATAAAGGCACAAAAAATGTAATCAAATACGATTATAAGAGCGGCGCTCAAACCTCTTGGATTGTAAGTATGATACCCACTATTTTAATGGTAGGTATTATGGTTGTTTTCGGAATCTTCATTATGAAGCGGATGAACTCTGCTATGGGTGCCGATAAAACAATGGGCTTCGGCAAGGCAAAGGTTAAAAAATCAGACGACCGCAAAAAGACCACCTTTGCGGATGTTGCCGGTGCAGATGAAGAAAAGGAAGAAATGGCGGAAATTGTTGATTTCCTTAAAAGTCCTAAAAAATTCAATGAGCTCGGCGCACGCATTCCAAAGGGTGTTCTGCTTGTAGGCCCCCCGGGAACAGGTAAAACCTTGCTTGCCCGTGCTGTTGCAGGCGAAGCAGGTGTTCCGTTCTTCTCTATTTCCGGCTCTGATTTTGTTGAGATGTTTGTAGGTGTAGGTGCTTCCCGTGTTCGTGATTTGTTCGGAGAAGCCAAGAAAAATGCTCCGGCAATTATATTTATAGACGAAATTGATGCAGTAGGCCGTCAGCGTGGCGCAGGCTTGGGCGGCGGTCACGATGAGCGTGAGCAAACCCTTAACCAGTTGCTTGTTGAGATGGACGGCTTCGGCGAAAATGAGGGCGTCATAGTTATGGCGGCAACAAACCGCCCCGATATACTTGATAAAGCGCTTTTAAGACCCGGCAGATTCGACCGCCAGATTACCGTAAACTACCCTGATGTTAAGGGCAGAGAGGAAATCTTAAAGGTTCATTCCCGTGGTAAGCCGTTAGGTCCCGATGTAAACCTTTCCACAATTGCCAAATCCACCGCAGGCTTTACCGGTGCAGACCTTGAAAATTTACTTAATGAAGCGGCGCTTTTAACCGTGCGTAAATCCAAAAAGGCGATAACTCAAATAGAAATTGAAGAGGCTACCTTAAAGGTTATCGGCGGTCCCGAAAAGAAAAGCTGGGTAATCAAGGATTCCGAAAAGAAAAACACCGCTTATCACGAGGCAGGTCATGCAATACTCGGATATTTCTTGCCAACGCAGGATGAAATCCATTATATCACAATTATTCCGAGAGGCAGGGCTTTGGGTCTTACCGTTTCACTTCCGAGCGAGGATAGGTTTAATAAGTATAAAAAAGAAATGGAAGAGGAAATTTCTATGCTGCTTGGCGGCAGAATTGCCGAAAAACTCTGCAATTCGGATATTTCCGCAGGTGCTTCAAACGATATTGAGCGTGCCACAAAGCTTGCCCGTGATATGGTTGTAAAATACGGTATGAGCGAGGAATTAGGTCCTATTCTTTATGCCAATTCAAACGATGAGGTGTTCTTAGGCCGTGATTACGGTCATGTTGAGAACTGCTCCGAATCGGTTAATGCACTTATTGATAGGGAAATCCACCGCATTATAGATGAGGCATATAAAAAAGGCGAAAAAATCCTTAAAGAAAACATCAATAAGCTCCATATAGTTGCCAAAACTTTGTTTGAAAAAGAAAAAATTGACGGCGATGAGTTCAGAAGCATTATGGAACAGTAAAATAACAAAGGCAGTGCTAATCTAACTTGCACTGCCTTTATTTACTTAGTATTAAATTTAGAATTCGATTTTACCGTGTTCTTTTTCGTATTTTTCTATTAAATCCCTTATCAAAATTAAAATTTGACTGTTTGCAGAACGACCTTCATAATCTGAAACTATATGAAGTTTGTTAAGCATTTCGTCTTCAATTCTGATAGATAAGCTTTTAATAGCCATATAATTGCCCCATTTCAAATATAATTTATATTTATTTTAAATCCAAAATGTGTTATAATACGCAATGTGGGCATATTTTATGTTCATAATATATTCATTTAGGAGATTGGATTTATGAAAGTAGCAGTAATCGGCTCAAGGGGGCTTACTTTAAACAATTTGGAAAAGTATTTACCGAATGATACAACCGAAATAGTTTCAGGCGGTGCAAGGGGAATAGATGCCTGTGCCGAAAAGTATGCCAAGTGTAACAATATACCCATAAAGGTTTTTTTGCCCGACTATGAAAAATACGGGCGAAAAGCGCCGCTTATAAGAAATATGGAAATTATCGAATATGCCGATATGGTTTTGGCTTTTTGGGACGGCACTTCAAGGGGTACAAAATTTGTAATTGATAAAACAAGAAAAGCGGGTAAAAAAATAAGAGCTTTCGTTTATATAGACATATAGGGCGTCACATATTAAAATATTCAATTCAG
>JAZLFV010000055.1:0-6015 GCA_045615965.1 Acutalibacteraceae bacterium | reverse complement strand
GTTCCGGTTATCGACCGCAAGGAAATTGCCGTAATCGGCGACCATAATGTTGAAAACTATCTTGCCGCAATAACTGCCGTTTGGGGATATGTTTCACTTGATAGCATAAAAAAGGTTGCCCGTGAATTTATGGGCGTTGAGCATAGAATTGAGTTTGTAAGGAAAATAAACGGTGTTAAATACTATAATGATTCCATTGCATCTTCGCCTACACGAACTATTGCAGGACTTAAAGCTTTTAACCAAAAGGTTATTCTTATTGCCGGCGGATACGATAAGCATATTCCTTTTGAGCCTATGATGCCATATATTGTTGAAAAGGTAAAAACTTTATATCTTTGCGGCGCAACTGCGGAAAAAATTGAAAATTGTCTCAAAGCATATGAGGGCTATTCCGGTTATCCAGAAATAATAAGAACACAAAATATTGATGAAGCTGTAAATATTATATCAAAAACCGCCCAAAGCGGCGACATAGTAACATTAAGCCCCGCCTGTGCATCGTTTGATGCTTATCCGAATTTTGCGGCAAGGGGAAATCATTTTAAGGATTTGGTTAATAAATTATGAAATATATAAAGGATACGCTTTTCCGTCTTTCCGAAAGCTTTTGCGCAGTAAATGTAAAGGATGCATCTGATATTGCATTTAATGCCATGAGCGAATTTTGTGATTGCGAAAAATTTGGAAACAATATGAGCTTTTTCGGTATTATGTCCGGCAAAAGTGATTATACCGTTATGCTTGATGCCCACATTGATGAGGTTTCTTTTGCAGTTACCGATATTGATGATGAAGGTTTTTTAACTGTTTCTGCTTCCGGAGGAATTGATTTACGCACTTTGCCTGCAAAATCGGTTATAATTCACGGCAAAGAAAAGGTAAAAGGTGTATTTATCAGCACACCGCCACACCTATTAAGCGGCAATGAAAAATATGATGATATTTCAAACCTCAAAATAGATACTGCACTTGGAATAAAAGCAAAAGATGTAATCTCTATAGGTGATACAGTAACATACTCTGCATCTCCAAAAGAGTTGATAGGCACAAGGGTTACAGGAAAATCTTTTGATGACCGTGCGGGTGTAACCGTACTTCTCATGCTTGCCAAACGCTTAAAAGATAAAGAGCTGCCCGTAAATGTTGTTTTTTCGGTTGTTGATGCTGAAGAGTTAGGTATGCGTGGAGCAATTCCGGCAACATTTAAAATAAACCCGAATGAGGCTATCGCCATTGATGTAACTTTTGCAACTGCGCCGGATGTATCAGAAAATGAAGGCGGCTACATTTCTAAAGGCGGTATGATTTGTGTTTCTCCCGTACTTGATAGTGAAATTTCAAATAAGCTCAATACAATAGCTTTTGATAATAAAATCCCATATCAAAATGAAATAATGGGCGGAAAAACCGGAACAGATGCTGATGTTATTTCGATAAGCGGCGAAGGAGTAAAAACCGGTCTTATTTCAATACCTATTCGCAATATGCACACCGATTGCGAAGTTATTGATTTATCCGACATTAAGTCCACTTGTGATATACTCGAAAAATATATTCTTTCCGGAGGTGTGCAAAATGTTTGATAATTTAAAAAAGTTGTGTTGCATTGATTCGGTTTCCGGTAATGAAGATTCCGCAAGAGAATATATTATAAGCGAAATTAAGGATTTTTGCGAATACAGTATTGATAACCTCGGAAATATTATCTGCTTTAAAAAAGGCAAACAAACGCCGAAAATGAGAGTAATGCTTGATGCACATCTTGATGAAGTCGGTTTAATTATTAAATCAATTACTGCAGACGGTTTTTTAAAATTTGAAACAGTAGGCGGAATTGACACCTCAGTTTTAATTTCAAGGCAAGTTTTGATTAGCGGAAAAATTAACGGCGTTATTGGTGTTAAGCCGGTTCATTTATCAACTGCAGATGAGCGAAAGAAGCTTCCCGAAAAAGAAAATCTTTATATTGATATCGGAGCTTCTTCAAGACAAGAAGCCGAAGAATTTGTAAGTATTGGTGAGTATGCCGTAATTTGCGGTGATTATACCGAAAACAACGGTAAAATTATTTCAAAGGCACTTGATGACCGTATTGGTTGTGCAACGCTGATAGAAATTATTAAAATATATAATGAATATGATTTTTACGCAGTATTTTCTGTGCAGGAGGAAGTCGGAGCAAGAGGTGCAAAGGTTGCTGCTTTTTCTGTTGCGCCCGATGCGGCAATAATATTAGAGGGTACAACCGCTGCTGATATTTCAGGTATTCAGAGCGATAAAAGAGTATGCACTTTAGGAAACGGAGTTGCTGTTTCTTTTATGGACAGAGGAACGGTTTATGATAGAGAATACTATAATGCTGCTTTAAATTCAGGACTTAATGTTCAGATAAAATCAGCAGTTACAGGCGGAAATAATTCCGGTACTATTCATCTTTCACGAAACGGAGTCAGAACAATTGCGCTTTCGTTACCTTGCAGATATATACATTCTGCAATGAGCATTGCAGATAAAAATGATATTATTTCACAGAAAGAACTTTGCGTTTTTTTAATGAATGATATTTTAAGCGGAAATATCAAATGATAGAACTAATAAGTGATGTTGATATAATTCCTGATTCAGCCGAAGCCATTAAACTATATGAAACTTTCAAGTGTTACGGTGATATTGCACTTTTTTGGAAACAAAAAGGCTACGAGCTTTATATTTCTTTACTTGACGGTAATATGATTATTTGCGGTAAAAATGCTGATTTTGATGAGCTTTCCGAATTTATAAAAATGATAAACCCGAGCAGTATTTTTTCAAACGAATCCATTTTAAAAGGATTACAATTATTTGATACTTCAATGATTGTAAATGTTTTGAAAGTTATTTCAAATGTAAGTATTGATTATAAATCAGATATACTCACGAGCAAAGAAATATACAGTATATTATTAAAAGCAAATTTAGATTTGCCGGAATATGAGTATTTTGCGCCGGATTTTTGCTTGCGTCTTAACAGAAACAGATTAAAATATTTTGCCATTGGCAAAAATGCCGTATGCTCGGCAATCGGAACGGATTATATACTTATAAACTCTATGGCAAGCAACTTAAAAGGTAATGGCAGTATAGCTCTTAAAGGTTTATTGAGCTTATACCGCAATAAAGAAATTTTTGTCTGCGCCGCACCGAATGTATCCGAATTTTATATCAAAAACGGATTTTCAAAAGCGTATAAAGCTGGATATTGGAGGAAGAAATGAGCTTTTTTGATATTGACGAAAAATTAAAAGTTAAAGATATTGAAGCAATGAATCTGATTAAAAATCAGTTTAACAGAATTGATGAAATACGGGAGTATAATCAACAAAAGGTTCTTTCTGCTTTTATAAATAACAAGGTTAGTGAGGCGCATTTAGGTCTTTCAACCGGCTATGGTTACGGAGATATCGGTCGTGATACACTTGATAAAATCGTTGCCGATACTTTCGGCGCTGAGGATGCCCTTATAAGGCATAGCTTTGCCTCCGGCACACACACACTAACGGTTGCTCTATTTGGTATATTGAGACCGGGAGACAGCGTTTTGTGCCTTACCGGAAGACCGTATGACACTATAACGGGAGTTTTCGGCATAGACAGTAAAGAAGACGGTTCTCTTGCAGATTTCGGTGTTTCATATAATCAAATTGATTTAAAAACAGATGAAACTCCCGATATCGAAGCTATTAAAAATGAACTTTTAAACAAAAAATATAAAATGGCATATATTCAGCGTTCCCGCGGCTATAGCTTAAGACCGAGTCTCAGTATTGCAAAAATTAAAGAATTATGCGATGCCGTAAAATCAGTTTCTGCCGATACTGTTATTATGGTTGACAACTGTTACGGAGAATTTGTAGAAAAAAGCGAGCCGACACAGGTGGGCGCTGATATAATGGCGGGCTCACTTATTAAAAATCCCGGCGGCGGAATTGCCCCTACAGGCGGGTATATCGCAGGCAAGAAGAAATATATAGAAATGTGCGCCAACCGTATGACTTGCGCCGGTGTCGGCAGGGAAGTAGGCGCATCTCTTGGTCATAACAGGGAACTTTATATGGGATTCTTTTCTGCTCCGCACATAACTGCAGAGGCGCTTAAAACCGCTGTATATACCTCGGCTTTGTTTTCACTTTTAGGCTATAAAGCAACTCCTACATACAATGAACCGAGAGCCGATATTATCGAATCCTTGATTTTAGGAAACAGCGAAGCCTTGATTTCTTTTTGCAAAGGTCTTCAATCGGGTTCGCCGGTTGATTCGTTTGTTACTCCGGAGCCATGGGATATGCCCGGATATACCGATAAAGTAATAATGGCGGCAGGTGCATTTACTTTAGGCGCTTCCATTGAGCTTTCAGCCGATGCGCCTCTGAGAGAACCGTATGCCGTGTGGATTCAGGGTGGAATAAATTTCGATTCCGCAAAAATCGGAATACTCCTCGCTGCATCAAATATGATAAAGGATAAAATATTAATATAAAGGAATTTTTAGAATGGAAAGAATATTTAACGGTGAAATTTACGATTTAATTGTTAATAACGGAGATTTTGTTTTTTCGTACTGCAAGGGTTCTAATGAAAATGCGGTGTGTGTTTGTTATAAAATGATATCGGATAATTCATCAGAACCGTCTGATGTTGCAAAAAATATTTATCTTCTTTCAAAATTCGGCGTTAATTATAAAGTTTCAAGCGAGCTTTGCAGTAATTATGTTCTTTCAAAAACCGCAAAGCTTTCCAATGGACTTTTATGTATCGTGAATGATATTGGTAATGCATATTTAGTTGACGGTGAGGGTATGCCGGTTTGGAGCGGTAACCTTAATTATAAAGGCGAAGTACCGTCTGATATTGCATCATATAAAAACAGCCTCTGGGCAACATATCAAAAAGCAGGAGTTCTGCTCAGGTTTAACCTTAACACAATGCGTGAAGAATTACGAATCGGCGGTAAAAACTCACCGTTTAATAAGCCAACATCAATATTCATTGATGATAATATTGCCACAATTTGTAATGCCGGCTCTAAGAAGCTTATTAATGTAAATCTCGACTCATATGTTTTAGAAGAAAAAGAAGAGTTTACTGAAAGCGTATACTCCTATGCTTCATATAAAAGCAACAGATATGTTTTGCTTGAATCCGGATTATATTTAATTTGATTTTTTGAAGGGGAAAATTTATGTTTGAAAAAACTGTCATTCTCAGCCGATTTAACGATGTTAAGGATTTTGTTGATATTGCCTCTTCGAAAGAATATGATATTGAGCTTTTATCAGGAAAATACATCGTAAATGCAAAATCAATTATGGGCGTTTTCAGCCTTGATTTAACAAAACCTCTTATAATGAGAGCGCATTGTGATTCTACGGCAGAGCTTACAAAACAGATAAAGCCGTATATTTGTGAATAAATTTTAATAAAGAAGTTCCGGATTATATGAATTTTACAGATTTAAGAAAAAAACTTATAGAGAAAGATTTTTCCGGTCTGAATGAGAAACAGTTTGAAGCCGTAACAACCGTAAATGGCGCTGTACTCATTCTCGCAGGGGCAGGGAGCGGAAAAACTACAGTTCTTGTAAACCGTATTGCCAATCTCGTAAAGTACGGCAACGGATATAACAGCGATTTTGAACCATTTTATTCGAATGAAGAAATTGGCAACGCACTTGATTATCTTGAGGGAAAAACTGAAAATCTCAGTAGCGATATTTGGAGTGTTGATGCACCAAAGCCTTGGGAAATTTTGGCAATAACCTTTACCAATAAGGCAGCAGGGGAGCTTAAAAACAGAATTTCGGTAAAATTGGGCGAGCAGGCTAACGATATATGGGCAGGCACATTCCACTCTGTTTGCGGAAAAATTCTTCGAAGAAATGCCGAAATTATTGGTTTTACTCCGCACTTTACAATATACGATACCGATGACCAAAAACGCCTTATTAAAGACATTATGAAGCAAAACGGAATTGAG
>JAZLFV010000054.1:0-6815 GCA_045615965.1 Acutalibacteraceae bacterium | reverse complement strand
TTGATATAAAAACAGACGGTAAGGCGAATGTTAAAATTTTTGACGGCGAAAAAGAGCTTGTTTCAAAGGAAATGGAAAAGGAATTTTCATATTCTCCCGAAAATCCTATCCTGTGGAATGCCGAAAAGCCGTATCTTTATACTATTGTTTTAGAGCGGAACGGCGAGGTGTTAATCTTTAAATCGGGGCTTCGTGATATAAAAATTTCCGAAAATTATGAGCTTTTGATAAACGGCGTTCCGGTTAAGCTTTTAGGAGTTAATCATCACGATACAAGCAAATTCCGTGGCTGGTGCCAAACAAAAGAGGAAATTAAAAAAGATTTGGAGCTTATGAAAGAGCTGAACATCAACTGCATAAGAACCTCTCATTATCCCCCTGTCCCTCAGTTTATCGAGATGTGTGACGAAATGGGCTTTTATGTGATTTGCGAAACCGATATTGAAACTCACGGCTTTGCAAGAAGAACTGCCGGCGGTAACGGTTACGATGTTTATTCAAACGATTGGCCCTGCTCCCGTAAGGACTTTGAAAATGAGCATATAGACCGTATGCAGCGTATGGTTGAGGCATATAAAAACAGCCCTGCCGTAATTATGTGGTCAACAGGCAACGAAAGCGCCCACGGTGTAAACCATGTCAAAATGATTAAGTGGACAAAGCAAAGGGATAATACCCGTCTTATCCATTGTGAAGATGCTTGCAGCAAGGGTCAGTTTCATAACAGCGATGTTTATTCAAGAATGTATCTTTCTTTCTCCGATTTGGAAGATAAGGCACGTCAAAACGATACTTGTATGCCGGTTTTCCTCTGTGAATACTCACATGCAATGGGTAACGGTCCCGGCGATGTTTGCGATTATTGCGAGATTTTCTTCAAATATCCTAAAGTCATCGGCGGTTGCATTTGGGAATGGGCTGACCATGTTGTAACGGTTGACGGCGTTCAGAAATACGGCGGAGATTTCGAGGGCGAGCTTACTAATGACGGCAACTTCTGCTGTGACGGTCTTGTGTTTGCCGACCGTTCCTTTAAGGCGGGCTCTTTGGAAGCAAAGGCGGCATATCAACCGATAGGTACTACATTTGAAAACGGAATTTTAAAGATTTATAACCGTTTGAGCTTTACAAATCTTAACGAATATAAACTCAATTTGGAAATAAAGGTTGACGGCGAGGTTATTTCCTCAAACTCTATGGAAGTTGATGTTCCGCCTTTAACCGAAAAGGAAATCCCCGTTGCTTATGAGGCAAAGAACTGCAGGTTGGGCGCATATCTTAATATAACCTTAACAAAGGGTGAAAAAACCGTTGCGGGTGTTCAGTATGAGTTGCCCTGCCGAATCGAAGCCGAGGAAAACGAAAGTGCTTTGGCGGCTTTAACCGAGGATAAATACAATATTTACGCAAGCGGTAAAAGCTTTATTTACACATATTCGAAATTCTACGGCGGCTTTACAAGTATGGTTGTTGACGGAGTTGAGCAGCTTTCCGATAAAACAAAATTATCTCTTTTCAGAGCCCCGACCGATAATGACCGAAACATCATTTACAAATGGGCAAATATGAACATTTGGGAGGGTGAAAACCTTGATGTTTCGTTTACTAAGGTTTATGAATGCAAAACAGAAAACGGGAAAATCGTGACCAAAGCTTCCGTTTCGGGAATTTCAAGAGAACCCGTTTTCCGCTACACATATATCATCAAGATTTATGAAAGCGGTCAGATTGATGTTTCGCTTTCAGGTAATGTGCGTGACGGCGCAGCATATCTTCCCCGCCTTGGATTTGAATTTCCCCTTAATCAGAACTCAAAGGATTTTGAATATTTCGGAATGGGTCCTTATGAAAACTATATTGATATGCACCATGCTTCAAGAATTGACAGATTTAAGAGCAATGCCGAGAATGAATATGTAAACTATGTTCGTCCTCAGGAACACGGAAATCATATTGATACTAAGGAACTTAAAATCGGCAAATTAACCTTTTCTTCAAATGATAAATTCAGTTTTAATGTTTCTCAATACAGTATTGAAAATTTATACAAAGCCAATCATACAAATGAACTTAAAAAGGACGGAAAAATCCATCTTCGTATAGATTATAAGGTTTCGGGAATCGGCTCAAATTCCTGCGGACCGAAATTAAAGGATAAATATCAGCTTAACGAAAAAGATATTGAGTTTAAATTTTCAATAAAATTATAATTAAGTCTCAAGGTGAGAAATTATGGGGAAAAATCCGGATAAAAGCAGTAATAAATTTCAGTATTTGTCAATTTTTTTGTGTTGGTTTGCGTATACCTCGATTTACTTCGGCAGATACAGTTACAGCGCCAATATCGACTTATTCAAAACGAGTTATGACGGCGTTCATTCAAATGCCGAAGTCGGTCTTGTTATGACCTTATTTTCAATAGCATACGGCAGCGGACAGCTGCTTCACGGAATATTTTGCAAATACTATCCGAGAAGGTATGTAATTTCGGCTGCCTTAATCATTGCGGCGATTATGGATATATTGGTTTACATAAAAGTTCCGTTTGGATATATTAAGTATATGTGGCTGATAAGTGCTGTTTGCCAGTCGCTTTTATGGCCGATGCTTATGCAGATAATAAGCGAAAATGTAAGTGCAAAGAATATGAAAAAAGCAATACTCGCTATGAGTACAACAACCTCATTCGGAACATTTTGCATTTATGTTATGAGCGCAGTTTTTGCCGGCAAAGAATTCCTTAACACTTTTTTGTTCGGCTCAATAATCCTCGTATTTTCCGCCGCTGTTTGGTTTATGCTTTATAAGCCCGGTGCATATATGCGTTTTAATTTCAAGGAGCATAAAGAGAAACGTGCAGAAAAGCGAAACAGCGTTGTCGGAACATTTATTTTTACCATTCTTCTCCTTGTCTTTTGCAGTATCGTTACAAACTTTAATAAAGACGGACTTCAAATGTGGGTTCCTGTCATTCTTAAAAGCATAAATAAAGACTTAAATGACAGCTTTTCAATTCTTTTATCCCTTGTTTTGCCGCTTTTCGGTATTTTCGGTGCGACTATTGCAGTTTTTGCAAACAAAAAAATAAAGCCGGTTGTTCTTCTTGTAATGTTCTTTATGGGTTGCACAGCACTATTTAACTTTATGGTTGTTGTCTTTCAAAGGAATATGTGGATAGTTATTTTCTGCTTCGGAATACTTGAGCTTTGTTTGCACGGTATCGCAAATGCCATAGTAAGTATTTTCCCGCTTTCAATGAGGGATAAGATGAGTCCCGGCGCTTTGGCGGGAATACTTAACGGAAGCGGCTATATAGGAAGCGCATTAAGCTCTTGGGGGCTTGGCAAAATTTCTGATTTATCGGGCGGCTGGAATATGGTTTTCATAACCCTTTTGGGAACGGTTATCTCAGCCTTGATTTTCGGCGGAATCTATGTGATTGCTTCTGCAAAAAATAAAGAGCTTATGGTGTGATTCCTTATTATTTAACAATTTATTAAATAATTTGATAAATGCTTATGTTATGATTACATAGCAAATTTATAATTTACGGAGGGTAAAAAATGATTAGTGTTACCGGGCTTTCAAAAAGATACGGAACCTATCTGGCGGTTAATGATGTCAGCTTTGACATCAAAAAGGGCGAAATTATAGGTTTTTTGGGACCAAACGGCGCAGGCAAATCCACAATTATGAATATAATAACCGGTTATTTGTCTATGACACAGGGTAAGGTTACAATAGATGATTACGATATAAACGAATATCCCGAGGAGGCTAAAAAGCGAATAGGCTATCTGCCGGAATTACCGCCTTTATATGCCGATATGAAGGTTAGGGAATACCTTAATTTCATTTATGATTTAAAAAAGGTTAAATTCCCCAAAAAACCGCATATTGATGAAGTTTTAAGGCTTGTAAAAATCTCCCATGTTCAAGGCAGGCTCATAAAAAATCTTTCAAAAGGTTATCGCCAAAGGGTAGGGTTTGCGCAGGCGCTTATAGGAAACCCCGATGTACTTATTCTTGATGAGCCTACAGTCGGTCTTGACCCGAAGCAGATAATAGAAATAAGGGAGCTTATCGCAAAGCTCGGAAAGAATCACACCATTATACTTTCTTCGCATATTCTTTCGGAAATTCAGGCTGTTTGCCAAAGAATTATTATCATAAACAGAGGTCAGATTATTGCTGACGATACTTTAAGAAATCTTTCTGATAAAATTTCGAGCAATAAGAATATAACCGTTCGTATAATGTGCGATGAGCAAAAAATGCTCGAAGCACTTAAAAGCGTTGAAGGGGTAAAAAGTGTTTCCTCGCTCGGAAAAGTCGAGAAAGGCGCTTACGATTTTGCAGTTGAACCGAAAGACGGTTTTGATATCAGAGCAGGCGTGTTTGACCGTGTTGTTTCTATGGGTAAAACGGTTCTTTCGCTTAAGGATGAATCAATGTCGCTTGAGCAGATATTCTTAAGACTCACAGAAGCAGACGACAGCGAATTAAAAAAGCTTTTGGGAAGTAATGATATTAAAGCTGAAAAAGAGGAGGAAGAGGTATGAAAGCAGTATTTAAAAGAGAATTCAAGGCATATTTTCAAACACCGATAGGCTTTATTGTGCTTGCCGCTTTTTATTTCTTTTTAGGACTATATTTTACACTTTTATACAGCAACGGTGTTCCAAATCTTGAAATAGCCGTTATGTCGATGTCGATAGTTGCGGTTTTTACTCTTCCCATACTGACCATGCGCCTTATGAGTGAGGATAGGCGCCAAAAGGTAGACCAAGTTCTTATTACGGCACCCGTTAAGCTCACATACATTGTGCTGGGCAAGTTTTTTGCGGCATTTAGTGTATTTGCACTTTGCTTTGCGCCAACCGTGATTTTTGAAATTATAATAGCCTCAAAAATAAGCGTAAATTTGCTTGGCTATCTTTATGCTCTGCTTGGTATGTTCCTTTTGGGAGGCGCACTTATTTCCATCGGTATGTTCGTTTCGTGCCTTACCGAAAGTCCTGCAATTTCCGCAATTTTAACGCTGGTAATAAACATTCTTGTACTTTATATGTCAAACTTTGCAACCCTTGTAAAATCGGAATTTATAGCTAAAATATTTGAAAAAGCGGCATTTATTACTGTGTCTGAGAACTTCAGCGAAAGCGTTTTTTCTATTGCCGATATAGTTTATTTTTTAAGCATTATTGCGGCTTTCATCTTTTTGAGTGTTCGTTCGCTCGAAAAGAGAAGATGGTCTTAAAGGAGGGGGTTTAATCAATGGACGAGAATAAAGATTTAAAAACTGCGGCTGATACCGCTTCCGAAGATAAGAAAGCGTCAAGCGGAAAAACAAAGGAAAAAATCAAAAGGATTAAAAATCAATATCTGCTTAAAAAAGGCGGTTATTCAATAGTTATTACCGCAATTTTCCTTGCGGCGCTTATAGTAGTTAATATACTTGTCGGCGTACTTGCGGAGCGATTTGTACTGCAATACGATTTTTCTGCGGATAAGAAAAATTCACTTACCAAATCCAATGTTAAATATATTAAAAACCTCAAGGATGATGTAACCGTAACATTCTGCACCAACGAAAACGATTATCCTGCATATATGAGTTATTTTGCTCAGCAGTACGGTTTAAGCCAGGAGGATACGGATGCCGCCGATTATTACGAACAAACCGTAAAGCTTGTGAAAAAATATGCCGATTACAGCAAAAAAATAAAGCTTAAATTTGTTGACCCGCAAACTCAGGAGTTTTCAAAAATAGCTTCGGAATACAGCGAAGAGGATATTTCATACGGAGATATAATCGTTTCGGCAAAAAATAACGGTATTAAAAGACATAAAGTATTGAGCTTTAAGGATATTTATGACGTTGAAGAAGATAATACCTATGCTATGTACGGAATGCAGAGTGCGACAATATTGGGCAATAATATAGAAAATGCACTAACAGGCGCCGTTTCGTATGTCGTGAGCAAGAAAGATAAAAAGGTTGCATTTATAACAGGGCATACGGTGGGCGACATAACGGCAGAATATAAAAAGCTGCTTAAGGATAACAATTATGTTATAGATGAAATTTCCGATATCGTTGTAAAGGATATTTCTTCGGATTATGATGCAATAATTATAGCCGCACCAAGCAAGGATTTTTTGCCCGATGAAATCACCGCAATTTCGGAATTTCTCGATAATGACGGCAAGCTCGGAAAAGGTCTTATTTTCTTTGCAAATTTAAGCTCACCGTATCTTGATAACCTTTATGATTTTTTAAGTCAATGGGGAATTTCAATAGACGAGGGCGTTGTTTTTGAAGCAGACCAGAGTGTGGCAATACAAAACGCAACCACTTTGATGTCGGTAAACGAAAAGCAGGATAAATTCTGTGTAACGGGAGATAATGTTCCGATTACCGCAGCCTTTGAAAAGCGTGACAATATGACGGTTACACCTATAATGTCAACTTTAGGCGTTGAAGTGGTGGCTCCAAAGGGCTCGGGAGATGATTTTTCCGATTTCGGCGAAGATGATATTAAGAGCTTTTCTACCGCAATTCAATCATATATGCTTGAATACGATGAAGACAATAACGAAGAAAAGTCCTTTGTAACGGCATTTTCAAGCACATATTTTCTGGATAGTCAATTTAACGATGAAGACAGAATTTATAACAAGGATATAACGCTTAAATTGACTAACGATTCCTTAAATGTTGAAGAAAGCGATATTTTGTTTGTTTCAAAGAGCATTGAGAATCCAAGCTTTTTGGGCTCGGTTACACAGGGCGCAGTTTCCACCATACAAGT
>JAZLFV010000053.1:0-4488 GCA_045615965.1 Acutalibacteraceae bacterium | reverse complement strand
AATGAGCGGCAATTCATCGTAAATATCTTGTAGCAGTGCGATTGTTTCATCATAGCCGTCCATCGTGGAAAGTGCCGAGATTGCCTTTTGTAATGCCTGTTTGCGTGTCATAGAGAAAACTCCTTTCGTGTTTTCTCAACTTGCACATATCATCGGGACGGCGTAGGTGGAGAAACGCACATTTTGAGTTACATCGAAATTATCTATTGATTTTATAAGTCCGATACAGCCTACCTGAAAGAGGTCATCGGGGTTTTCTCCTCTTCCTAAAAATCTTTGCACAACGCTTAACACAAGCCTTAAATTCCCGTTTATCAGCTCATTCCTTGCCCGTATGTCACCCTGTTTTACCCTTAAAATCAGCTCTTCCTTTGCTTTTTCTTTTAAAACGGGTAGCTTTGAAGTATCTACTCCGCACACATTAACCTTTCCCGTATATATTTTAAGCCACCTCCGATAATTTTTGCTAAAATTATCTTTACCAAAAAGACGGCTTTTTAAACAATAAAAAAGTTGACCGGGCACATCGAAGTGACGATATGTCCGGTATACCGAAGCATTTAAACCCGAATCGGGATTTTAAAATGCCTTTTATTCAATATATATCTTTTTAAAGCACTCAGACCAAAATCAGATTTGAATGCTTAGCTGTTATAAATTATTCAGCCGATTTTTCCAAGCTGATAATATTTCCGCCCATATATTCCGCTTCAAAGCGGTCATGTGTTACGAAAATAAGCGTTTTATCCTTGCAATACCGTTTCACATAATCCATCACATTTGTTTTCATATCGGTATCAAGCCCTTTAAAAGGCTCGTCCATCAACACAATATCGGCATCATAGCAGACTGCTCTTACGATGGCAACCCGCCTTTTCATACCTCCGCTGAACTCACAGACCGGCTTTTTAATATATTCCGAAATCCCGACCTTGGAGAGGTGCTCACTAATCACGGCATCCGGCAGTCTTTTTCCGGTTATCATACGAATATTGCTGAGTGCGCTGAAGTTTTCGGATAAACGGTCTTCCTGAAATACAAAAGAAATCGATGCGTTACCTTTTTCGACTATGCCTGAATCGGGTGCTTCGAATCCTGCAAGTATTCTGAGAAGTGTCGTTTTGCCGCAACCGGACGGTCCTTCAATACAGGTAGTTGTTCCTGCTTCAAAAATATAACAAAAGTCAGACAGCACCTGATGATTTTCAAAAGATTTTCGAATATGTTCTGCAACTAATCTGCCCATCATAACTTCTCCAATCCGGAAAAAGCCAGTTGGATTACAGCAGAAAGCAGCTTTTCCATAAGTACGCTTAAAATAACGATAATCAATGTCCACGCAAGCAAGTCGGCATTCTGAAAGTATATTTTGGAATTATATAGCCTTTCGCCGATGGAATTATCTACAATTCCTATAACCTCTGCCGCAACGCCTGCTTTCCACGCCATTCCCACAGAAATACTGCATGCTGACAGAAGAAACGGCTTTACAGCAGGAAGATAAATATAGATAAATCTTCGCTTCCAGCTCATTTTATAAAGCTTTGCCAGCTCAAGCATTTTTGTATCGGTGTTTTTAAGCCCTTGCAGAATATTGGAATAAATAACGGGAAACACAATCAAAAAGGCAATAAAAACGGTGATTTGCCCGTAAGAAAACCATATCAGGCACAAAATGATAAAAGAAGCGATTGGTACTGTTTTTATAGTGATTACATACGGCCAAAGCAATTTTTCAATCAGCATAAATCTATGTGCCAAAAACGCCAGGATAAATCCGAAAAAAAACGCAATCATAAACCCCGACACGATTTTGACAAGCGAAAACAGTACCGTACCCAAAAAGCTTTGCTCCTTTATGATTTCAAGCAAATGCTTTACTACGGTAACCGGAGATGCCAAAAGCATCTCCATACCTACAAGCATAGAGACGCCCTGCCAAATTAATAATGCCAACACAACGGAACTTACTTTATAAATTATTTCTTTATTTTTCATAACTCCAGTAAAAATCATCTCCGGGAAGTTTTCCGCCAACTGACGATTTGTTTTGCCGGAAGAGAATATCAAAATATCCTTTTAATGCGGTTTTCATTTCTTTCCCGGTAATACATACGATATTACAGTAAGGAATCGCTTTCTTTGCAACAGGCGCTTTCACAATATCATATTTTTCAACAAGCGTTGCCGCATCTTCTGTATTTTTGTTTACATAATCTGTTGATTTTGCATACTCTTCAAGAAATTTTTTAACAGCTTCGGGATGCTCCTTTGCAAATGCCGTTCTTACTATCAAGCCGGCAGTAATAAATTCACTACCGTTATCGAGTTTTTCCCACTCTCCGTTAAGGCCAACTGCGATACGAAGATTTTTAAGCTGATTCTGTGCCACGGTAACATAAGGCTGTGGCAGCATAGCAATCGAATGTTTTTCCGTTGCCATCTTGGCAACAACCTCTGCCGGCTCGGATTTCCACTCAACATCAACATCTTCACCGACTGCGAGCCCCGACTGACTCAATAAATAGTTAAGTGCATACTCAGGGGTTGAGCCTTTGCCGGTAGCATAAATTTTTTTACCCTTAAGACTTGAAAGCGTACTTATTTCATTTCCGCCGTTTTCCACAATATAGACAACACCTAATGTGTTTACGGCAATCATTTTTACTGCACCGCTTGATTTATTATAAAGAACAGAACCGAGATTCGCCGGAGCGGCGATAATATCAAGTTCACCCTTTAAAAGCTTGGGGGTAAGCTCATCTGCCGAGCCTGCCATTGTGAAATCGTAGGTATTTTCGGTTTTGTTTTGCTCAGCATCGTCCAAAAGCTTTACCATTCCGATTGAGGTGGGACCTTTCAGTCCGCCGAGATGTATTAGTGTGCCGCCGTAATCCGTTTCGGCAGCCGGCTTTTGCTTGCCGCATCCCGAAAGAACGGAAAGTGTTACAATGAGTGCAAGAAATAATGCAGTTAATTTCTTCATAGAAAAGCCTCCTGGTTTTTATATCAAAGAAAGTGTAGCAAAAAATCAGGACGAATGTCGTTGCAATTGCAACAAAATAGGATTATTTCAAGATTTTAATATGATTTT
Source organism: Acutalibacteraceae bacterium (assembly GCA_045615965.1). Lineage (GTDB taxonomy): Bacteria > Bacillota > Clostridia > Oscillospirales > Acutalibacteraceae > UBA737. Next base: position 1,394 of record JAZLFV010000053.1, on the reverse strand, counting down.
TATCAAAATCTATTAATCCTTCTTTTTTCATATTAGAGAGTTCACGGGATAATGCACTTCTGTTTGTTCCGATATAAATGGCAAAATCATCACGGCTCATCGGGATTTGAAAGCTCAAAGATTTCGTTTGCTGAGACATAAGAGTAAAATAAGTAGTGATTTTTTCTCTGAGACGGATTTTGGATAAAATCTGAATGCGGTTATTCATAGAAAGCGTTCTTGACGCCAGCATAGAGATAAATCGCTTTTGCAGTTTAACAACAAATGGGTCACACAAATCTCCGAACAATTCCTCTGTTGAAAGCCATAATACATCGGCAGGCTTGGAGGAATAAGCGTAAACCGGAGAATCATTGATATGAAGATAGCAAAGTGACTCTCCGAATGTTACCCCCGGAAGCACCTCTGCCATAATTATACGATTCCCCTGAATATCATCAATACATACCTGAACAACTCCGGACAAAACAAGACCAAAGCTATCAAGAGGCTCATATGGAAAATGCAAAAACTCGTCCTTACCGTATGATGAAAATTTTGCACACATAAGTTCCAAGGCCTTATCAAGTTCGCATTCCTGCATATCACAAAAGAGAGGTGTATCATTCAGCAAATGCAAATACCGATTCAAATAAACCTGAATATCCATATCATTCATAGCAAAACAGACTTTTCCCTCAAATCACAAGTTACTGAAATTCGTAGAATTATAACATATTTTTTGTGTGTTAGTCAAGCAATATGCATAGCCTGACAGGAATAATCTTTGTTTGAGTTTCTCCATTTGGAAACTTTTTCTACAAATTTCGGCGGTTTTCCGACAATTCATTTATGTATGTAAAAGCGGCAAGGAATAACCTTGCCGCCGCTTGCTTATAAACTTATTTTATCTTTCGCTTTTCTTCTTTTTACCGAGAATAATGTATGTGCCGAATCCGAGGGCAAAAAGCGCCAACATTATAATCAAAAGACTTATATTGACGGTGTATCCGGTTTTAGGACTGATTTCCTGAGGTATCAGTACGTATTTAGCGGTATATACCTTAGAAGTACCGTCCTTGCCTTCGGTAACATCCCAACCGAGGAATATATAGCCTTCCTTCGAGGGTATACCCATACTGTAATCGCCCTTTACGGTATAAATATCGGAATCGCCTGTTGCAATAAGAGCTTCAGGCTTCGACCAAGTTCCGCCGTCAAGTATAACCTTTACCTTATCGTCAAACTTAACGGTTTTATCGGTAACATCATCCGGCTTCTTCTCATTAGTCTGAACGGGCTGATATTTGCTTGTTACCGGCAAAGCTTCATACTGTGCCGTATAAACCTTTTTAATATCACCTGTTCCGTCTGTTTCAGCCCAACCTGTAAACTTATAGCCTTCCATCGGTGTG
>JAZLFV010000052.1:0-8520 GCA_045615965.1 Acutalibacteraceae bacterium | reverse complement strand
TATGAGGTTTCGGGCGGTCAAAAGCAGCGTGCCGCCGTTGCACGTGCGCTGATTACAAATCCGAAGCTTATTCTTGCAGATGAGCCTACAGGTGCGCTCGATTCGGCATCGTCAAGCGACCTGCTTCGTGTTTTTGAAAATGTAAACCGTCAGGGGCAGACAATACTTATGGTTACGCATTCGGTTGATGCGGCGTCACACGCAAACAGAATTTTATTTATTCGAGACGGCGTTATTTTCCATCAGATTTACCGTGGCAACAGCACAAACGATGAGCTTTATAAAAAAATCTCCGATACTCTGACATTGCTTCGCACCGGAGGTGAAAGGTAATGAAATCGGGATTTTATATAAAAACCGCATGGAATAATATAGTTAAAAACCAACGCTTTTATATTCCGCAAATGCTGAACTGCGCAGGGCTTCTTTCCTGTCTTTATATTGTTTATACGCTTAAATCTGATAAACGCATTATAAGTATACCCGGCGGCGACTATATGCCGATATTTATGAGCATAGGCACTTTGATTATTTCTCTGCTTTCGGTTATTTTGATTCTTTATACAAACAGTTTTCTTATGAGGCAGAGGAAGAGGGAATACGGGCTTTATAATGTTCTCGGTATGGAAAAACGGCATATCGGGAAAATACTGTTTTTTGAAACGGCAATAAGCGGAGGAGTTTCGGTCATATCAGGAAGCATATGCGGTGTTCTTTTATATAAGCTTTGCTCACTTCTTATCTGCAATATTTTTAAAACAGATATTATATTAGGCTTCGGCTTCATTAATTTTAAAACAATTATTATCCCTGCCTTGTTTTTCGTTGCACTTTATGTGTTTGCATTTTTTGTAAACCGTGTCTCTATTTCAAGAATGAAACCGGTTGAAATGCTCAAGAGTCATCAAACAGGAGAAAAAGAGCCTAAAGTAAAATGGCTAATCCTTGTTTTCGGACTTATCACTTTGATAGGCGGTTATTTAATTTCGGTTTTCACCAAAAATCCGCTTTCGGCTTTACTCTTGTTTTTTGTTGCGGTATTTCTTGTTATTATCGGAACATATTTTCTGTTTACGGCAGGAAGTATTTTTGTGCTTAAAGCACTTAAAGCAAATAAAAAATACTATTATAATTCCAAGCATATGCCGTCTGTTTCGGGGCTTTTATACAGAATGAAGCAAAATGCAGTAGGTCTTGCTTCCATATGTATTCTTGCAACGGGAGTTCTTGTTATGATTTCCGCAACGGTCAGTCTTTACGGCGGGATGCAGGAAACTCTTGACCAAAATTATCCGCAGGATTTATACTTATACGGTAATTGGTACTCAAATGATGACGCAGAGCATCATATTCCTGCAAATGTTCTCGAAAATACGGTTTTAAACAGCGCTGAAAAGTTCGGTATATCCGTAAAAAATGTAAAGCAACAAAAATTCCTTGAAGTATCCTATTTGTTTGACGGCAAAAAATTTATAACAACAAATAAAAAAGATTATGATATTTCAAAGCTTTGCAATGTTGTTTATATTACCGAGGAAACATATACCTTGCTTTCGGGGAAAAAGCTCGGCTTAAGGCCTGACGAAATGGCAATCTGTGTTACGGCTACAACCGTTAATAAAACAAAAACGCCCCAAAACACCGTTACGGTAGGCGGAAAATCATATAAAACAAGGGAGCTTGATATATTTCCGATTGAAACTAATATGGCGATGATTTCCCCGTCATGCTACGGAGTTGTTGTTGCAAATAATACGGTGTTTAACGATATTTATACGGCGCAAAGCAAGGATTACGGCGAAAACGCTTCCGAAATTACCGAGCGAGTTGCGGTTACCTATGAGGACAGAGAAAAGGCTTCAGAGGTCGGCCCTAAAATGCAGACCGAAATATTTAACGCACTTGACAGTTTTGCAAAATCGCAGCCTGATTACAGCGGTGACTGTGAAAAATCCTGCCAGAGCTATTGGGATGCAAAAGAGGCAGTTGTGGGTATGTACGGCACACTTTTGTTTTTGGGCATAATTTTGGGTCTTGTCTGCCTTTTTGCAACGGTTTTGATTATTTACTACAAGCAGATTTCAGAGGGCTACGAGGATAGGCAACGGTATCAAACTATGAAAAAAATCGGTATGAGCGATACCGAAATAAAAAAGACAATAAGCTCGCAAACCCTACTTGTATTTTTCTTGCCGCTTATCTTTGCAGGGATAAATACCGCATTCGCATTCCCGATGATTAACAGGCTTTTGCATCTTATTCTGCTTTCAAGCACATGGCTTTTTGTTATCTGCACAATAATTACCTTTGTGCTTTTTGCCGTTATTTATGTTATAATCTATTCGCTTACGGCGAAAACTTATTACAAAATCGTTCATTAAATCACTTTTTCGGAGGAAAAGGATATGTATAGAATAATGCTTATCGAGGATGATGTTTCGCTTGCGAAGGCTATGAAAAAACAGCTCGAAGCATACGGAAACAGGGTTGTTCTTATCAATGATTTTGATAGAGTGACCGAAGAATTTAAGGCAGCTCAGCCCGACCTTGTTTTGCTTGATATAATGCTTCCAAAACAAAACGGATATATTTTCTGCTCTGAAATACGAAAGCTTTCAAGCGTTCCCGTTATATTCATTTCCTCCGCCTCCGAAAATATGAATATTGTTATGTCGCTTACCTGCGGAGGAGACGATTTTATTGCAAAGCCGGTAGACCCTATGGTGCTTACCGCAAAGGTAAATGCGGTGCTCCGCCGTACCTATGAATTAAACGATGAGCGAAAAAGCATATTTTTTTACGGAGCATCGCTTAATTTAGACGATTACACCGTAACAAACCGGGGAAAAACGGCAGAGCTTACAAAAAACGAATTTCGCATTTTAGAGGCTCTGCTTGAAAGCAGAGGGAAAATAGTCAGCAGGGAAAGTCTTATGTTAAGGCTTTGGCAGAACGATTTGTATGTTGAGGAAAATACGCTTACGGTTAATGTCGGTCGGTTAAGGAAAAAGCTTCTTGAATGCGGGCTCGAGGATATTATCATAACAAAACCGTCTTGCGGATATATGATAAAATGAAAAAACGGATATTTTTTGAAACGCTGAAAAAGAACAAAAATTTAATAATACTGTTTACGGTTTCTTTGGCAGTTAATTTATCGGTTTTTATGCTTTACCGCATTATGACCGAAGCACTTTTTTATGCTGAAATGATTGGATTTTTTATCCTTTTGATTCTTATTGTTACCGATTATATCCGTAATTTAAAAAGTGCGGATTTGCTCTCCTGCGCCAAGCTTTCCTTTGAAAACGGCAATAACGAATTACCGTTGCCTGAAAGCTATAGGGAATCAAGCTATCAGGAAATCATAAAAATGTTGGCAGAGAAATTAAATTCTGCCGAGCTCGAATTTTCAAAAGAAAGCCGTGATAGGAATGATTGGTATACCTTATGGGTACACCAAATAAAAACGCCGATTGCGGTGCTTAAGCTTAAAGTACCCGAAAGCGAGCGGGAAATCAGAAATGAGCTTTTCAGAATAGAAGAGTATGCCGATATGGCGCTTTCGTATATCCGAATGGGAAGCGAGCAAAACGATTTGGTAATTAAGGAGTATTCACTTGATTCTCTTATAAAGGAAACGCTGAGAAAATATGCTCCGCAGTTTATTGCGAAAAAAATCAAGCTGAATTATATCCCGACTGAAAAAACCGTAATAACCGATAAAAAATGGCTTTTGTGTATATTGGAGCAGTATATTTCAAATGCCGTTAAGTATTCGCCGTCAGGTACGGTAACTGTTACGGTAAACGAAAATGTTTTAACCGTTTCGGATACGGGAATCGGCATAGAAAAAGAAGACCTGCCGAGGATTTTTGATAAGGGTTATACGGGAAATAACGGCAGAACAGATGCAAAATCAAGCGGCTTGGGGCTTTATTTATCTAAAAAAGCGGCAGAGCTTATAAATGTTGATTTAAAAGCCGAAAGTATTGCGGGAAGCGGAAGCAGCTTTAAAATTATTTTTAAAAATGAAAAAATTTAAGCGGAGACTGTTTCGTCTCCGCTTTAACTTATGCTTTATTGTTAAACTTGTATCAATGCTCGCTTACATATTTATCCGCTTCAATGTAAACGCCTGCGGTCCAGCCTATCATATGAGGCATTTCGGAATTTTGCCCGGAGCTTTCGTATTTTACATCAATGCTGCCGTTTACAACATTGTATTTTTCCCAGAGGTTACCGGTTTCCGTAAAGGTCTTTTCCATAAGGAGCATATATTTTGCACCGATACGCTTTGCATCCGATGTGTAGCCGTATCTGTCAAGCCCTTGAATTATTATGCTGTACAGCGGCGCCCAGCCGTTGGGATATTGCCATTGATAACGGTATTTATCTGCATCGTACATCTTTTCCGTTGCAGGAATACCGTATTCGGTTTCAAGGCGGGAAAGCGCATCCCTTGCCGATTTTGCCTGCTCATCGGTTGCAAGCCCCACCATAAGCGGATAGTAGCTTGCACAGGTGAATTTATCGCTTAGTTTACCGTTTACGAAGTCATAGTCATAGAAAATGCCGTCTTTAAGCATATATTTATTCATAAGCGCTTTGCGGTTTTCGGCTTTTTCTATCCATTCTTCCTTACCGCTTTCGCCCAAAATATCGCAGAATTTTGCCATATTCATTTCAAAGCCGTATAACAGAGCGTTAAGCTCAACATTGCAGAAATCCTCAACACGGAAATCAAAACGGGGGTTTATATCCCAACCGCTCTCACATATAGCAACATATTGGCAGGAAAGCTTTTCATCGGTTATATTTTCGGGGCGTGAGCCTATGCGGTTAAGGAAGCCTTCATACATACCCTCGTCAATAGCCATTTGGCGGTTGCCCGTATATTGACTGAGACCTATCGGCGTTTTGCGATTTGTATCCCAAAACAAATATTCCTTTTTAAGAACTTTAAATGCCGTTTTAAGCCACTCTTTATCCTTTGTGGCTTCGTAGATATCGTCTGTCATTCTCGATAAAAACGGGGGCTGTGAATTGTGAAGATAAAAAAATCTGTTTCCGTTGGGCATAAATCCGTATTTGTTTATAAGATAAAACATATTTTCGGCATTGTTTTTTGCCTGCTCTGTGTTACCCAGGATTATAAGACCCCGGTTTAAAAAATATGTATCCCAGTAGTACATTTCCTGAAAATGGTCGGAAACACTCGGAACATTATACGGCTTGGGAAGACCGATAAGAGTGCCTTTGCTTTCAGGATTATACCTTACGGTTTTGGGTAAATTTTCTTTGACATATGCCTTTAAATTGCTGTTCATAAATGTACTCCTCTGCATATTTTGTGCTTGGTAATCATCAGCATAATTATAGCATAAAGCAATGCAATGTCAATCGCTTTGTTGCGGCTTTTGCGATGTTTTGGATTCGGAAGGATATGTGCCGTAATACTTTTTATATGCACGGTAAAAGGTCGAATAATTTGAAAAGCCGCACGGCTCGGCAATCTTGGTTGCAGGGTATCCTCTCGTTAACATGGATTTTGCATTTGCAAGCCTTTTGGCGGTAACATATTCCCAAACCGAATTTCCCGTGTTTCGCTTGAAAACATTATTAAGCTTTGAACGGCTTATGTAAAAATTATCGCATATCAGCTGAATGTTTAAATCTTTCCCCAAATTATCGTTTACATAACGGATTATTTTGCTGTCGAATGAATCGGTAACGGGCATTTCGAGCGGAGTTCCCGAATTGAAAATATCGGCTATTTCGCAAAGAAGCATAAAAAGATTAGAATAAACATTTGTTTCAAAATTCTTTACCCTGTTTACCATATTTGTAATATACGAAGCATAGCTTTTATCCGAAAAATCCGATGCACAGTATTGATTCTTTTCACCCGATTTTCTTGCAAAAAAGCAATTTGATATATAATTGTTTCTATCAAAATTTTTGAAAACATACGGGTCAAAATTAATTACAATACGCTCATAAGGCGAATCAAGATTAACTTCGAAATAGTGCGGCTCATTCGGGCGTATTAAAAAAACATCACCGCTTGAAGCATTGTAAATGCCGTCATCAATATGTATTTTAATGTTTCCCGAAAGGAAATAATAAAGCTCCGCATTTGTGTGGGTATGCAGAAAATACCGCATATTGCTTTGCGGTAAATCACGCTTGTGTTCTATTCTTAATGCTCCGTCATCAAACGAAAACAAGGTCATATTTCTCATCTCCATCGCAATAATAGCATATTTTGATACAATATGCAATATAAATGACGATTATTTGCAATTCTATTACAAATTGTTTTGTGCTATACTTATAAATAAGTATTATGAATCTTTTAAGACGGCAGGCGGATATTTATGAAAAATATTATTGATTTGGGTATAAAAAGAGAAGCAAGACCTATAAAAGTAATGCAGTACGGAGAAGGAAACTTTCTCCGTGCTTTTGCTGATTACTTTATAGACATACTAAACGAAAAGACCGATTTCGGCGGTAATATTGCTATTGTAAAGCCGATTTCTTTTGGTAATTTAGATGGCTTTAATAAACAGGACAACCTTTATACAGTTGTTCTTCGTGGCAGAAAAGACGGCAAGGTTATAAATACGCCGAGAATAGTATCGAGTATCGAAAAGGTGCTTGACGCAAAGGACGATTTTGATGAATATATGGCTCTTGCTCACCTTGATACACTCCGCTTTGTTATTTCAAACACCACCGAGGCAGGCATAACTCTTGATGAAAATGACCGTTTTGAAGATTTGCCAAATACTTATCCCGGAAAACTCACAAAGTTTTTATATGAAAGATTTACATATTTTAAGGGAGATAAAGATAAAGGTCTTATTATGCTCCCCGTTGAGCTTATCGACTATAACGGCAGAGAGCTTAAAAGATGTGTTTTGGCGCTTTGTGATATTTGGCAATTGGGCGATGAATTTAAAAATTGGCTTCAAGATGCAAATGTATTTTGTTCTACTTTGGTGGATAGGATTGTAACAGGTTATCCGAGAGGATATGCAAATAAGGTTTGCGAAGAACTCGGCTATGAGGATAATTTAGTAGATATAGGCGAGCCGTTCGGGCTTTGGGTAATTGAAAGCGATAAGGATATATCCGCTGAATTACCGTTTGCAAAAGCAAATTTACCCGTTATATTTACAGATAATGTTAAACCCTATAAGGACAGAAAAGTAAGGGTGTTAAACGGCGCTCATACGGCGAGTGTTTTGGTATCCTATTTGGGCGGAATAAATATCGTAAGGGATATGATGCAGGACGCTGTTTTCGGCAAAATGGCAAGACAGATTGTTGATACCGAAATAGTGCCGATGGTACCGTTGCCGATAGAAGAAGTTAAGAACTTTGCAAACAGCGTTTATGAACGCTTTGATAACCCGTATATAGACCATGAGCTTTTGTCGATTTCTCTTAATTCCGTTTCAAAATGGAAAGCGAGAGTTTTGCCCTCATTTAAGGATAATTATAATAAAAACGGCAGTATACCTAAGCTTTTGACATTCTCTTTTGCAGGTCTTTTGGCTTTCTACTGTTCGTCTGATTTAAGGGAAGACGGGCTTTATAATAAACGGAATGACGGTACAGAATATGTCATTCATGATAATGCCGATGTTTTAAAATTCTTTGCCGAAAATTCCAAAAAAACAGAAGAAGAGTATGTAAAAGTAATTGCTTCAAACGCTGATTTTTGGGGCGAGGATTTAACAAAATACGATAATTTTGTAAGTGATGTAACAAATTATCTTATTAAGATAAAGCAAAGTCCGGTTTGCGCCGTAAAATATATTTTAGAGGACTGAAATGAAATATTTTAAGATAAACGAAAAGGATAATGTCGCCGTAGCGCTTGAGAACCTTAAAAAGGGCGAAATGATTGATAATATAACCCTTTCAGACGATATTTTAATGGGCCATAAGATTGCTGTTTGCGATATAAAAGCAGGCGAAAAGGTTATAAAATACGGTTATCCTATCGGTTCTGCAAAAGAGGATATAAAAAAGGGCAGCCATATTCATACCCATAACTTAAAATCCGATGTTGCAGGAAAACTTGAATATACATACAATCCTGATTTTGCCGAGATAGAAAAAACCGAACATAAAACCTTTATGGGTTATTTAAGAGAAAACGGCGATGTAGGAATTAGAAACGAGGTATGGATAATTCCTACTGTCGGTTGCGTAAACTCGATAGTAAAGGCAATAGAAAAAGGCTCAAAACAGTATAAAACCCAAAATATTGACGGCATTTTTTCATACAATCACCCTTACGGCTGTTCGCAGTTAGGCGGTGATATGGAGAATACTTTAAAGTACCTTTCGGGGCTTATTAATCACCCTAATGCAGGAGCAGTTTTGGTTGTGGGTCTTGGCTGTGAAAACGGAAATATAGGGGAGCTTAAAAAGTATTTAGGCGAAACCGACATTAAAAGGGTTAAATTTTTAATTGCCCAACAGGAAGAAGACGAAATTGAG
>JAZLFV010000051.1:0-3668 GCA_045615965.1 Acutalibacteraceae bacterium | reverse complement strand
CATCCCAATGTTTCTTACAGATTTCGCTTATAAACGCCTGTGCTTGGGTTTCGGTTTCAACATGCTTGGCATAGCAAATAAACCTGGACTTTTTTTCGGTAAATTCATCCTGCCCGAAGCCTGAAAGCGTCTTATACCCTGCCACAATACTCACCTCTGTTTCAGAATAACGCAAAAAGCCGGTGATAACTCACCGGCTGATTCAGCAATATAATTACTTTGAAAGATTATATTTCTTATTGAATCTGTCTACACGTCCGCCTGTATCAACAAGCTTCTGCTTGCCGGTAAAGAACGGGTGGCATTTTGAGCAAATATCAACACGCATACCCTCTTTGGTGGAAGCTGTGTCAAGTACCGCACCGCATGCACACTTAACCTGTGTTGCGCCGTATTTCGGATGAAGTCCTTCTTTCATTGATGTCACCTCTTTAAATGTAAATGCACATTAGCAGAAGCATATTATCACAAACCGAATAAAAATGCAACCTTTTTTTCAAATTTTTTTAATTATGGTACTTTTTGAGGAAAAAATATAAGAAATTGCTCATTTTTGATTGAAATGAGGTGAACTGCGCGTTATTATAAACTTGAGGTGAAAATATGAAAAGTGCTTTTAAAACATCGTCAACAAAAAATAAAACGGAATTTTTGCTGTCGTGTGCCGCCTACCTTGCGGTTACGGTGCTTGATTTATGGTTTACTTACCTTGCAACTCCCAATCTGCTGCTTGAAGGCAACCCGCTTTTTGATATGTTTGATTTCGGCTGGACCGGACTTATACTGATAAACGTTGTAACATACATCGGTTACTTCATTATGGCGCGCTACGCTTTCCTTGTTTACCGGCGTCCGCAAACCGATGAAACGGATTTAAAGCGTTACCTTGCTCTGCTGAATTACGGCAGTGCCGATAAATATGTACCGATGATGTGGAAGCTGCCGAAGCACTGGGGACCGCAGACTGCCTGCCTTTGCTGGTCGGTAGTATGCTCACTGCCATTCTGCCGGCTGATAATAGTATTGGAATGGCTGTTGATGATACTCGGTGCAAGGAACCACGCAACAATGACTTTTTTCTCGATAGTATCAGTATTCCCCGGCGGCAGAATCGATATTTTCCTTGCTGTTATCGCCTCGTGGATACTTTCTTTTGTATGGATAAAGCGCGAATTCAATGAAAATCTGAAAGAAATTGAGCGAAGAAAAATGCACGGCAATTAACCGTGCATTTTCTATTCATTCTTAAAAAGCTTTGTAACTTGTTATCTCCTCGCCGGTTGCATCACTTATGATGTGAATTGTAAGTCCGAAAGGCTCATTTACAAAAATCTGATAAGCGATTATCGCGCTCGCTTCAACCGAGATGCTTGTGTTCTGATCATCAGTGCCGGTATATTTTCCGGCATCTACGACAACATCAAGATTTCGCATTTCGTCATCAATTTTATAAGATTTATAAAAATCAATAGATTGAAAACCCTTTTCAAGCACCTCAAGTACCGGTGCTTTTCTGCTTTCAAGGAAAAGCAAATAAGATTCTTCGGGCATTTCAATTGTCACATCGCCGTTTTCAATAACCTTCAGTTCACCGCCTTTAAAAGCTTCGACCTCACTCTTAAGAGCTTCGGCATCACCTATAAAATCGCCGTTAATATCAATGCTGACAATCTTCTCGGGCGTTGGCAATTCAGCGGAAGTCGTTGTTATTGTTGTTTCGGGCACTTCCTCGGTTGTGCCGCAGGAGCAAAACGATACGATCAATAAAGCGCAAATAATAACCGCTAATAATCTATTCATAATTATTCACCAAAGTTTTTCGGGGTAAACACCCGCATCAACATATTCTTTTACAGATTTAACAACAAAGGGTTTATCCTCGGCATAAGTAACACCGAACCATTTTTCATCGGTTTTAAGAACATCCACGGTGCATTTGCCCTGCTTGAGCATTTCACGCACTGCAAAAGGAAGATAAAATTCACTCTTGACCGGATTAAGCGGCATTTCATTTACAAGGAAGTTTTTGAAATATACACCGAGTTCGCCTATAAATGAAACCGGGAAGCACCAGCAGTTCATGGAAGCATAGCTTTCCTCCGGAAGAGTTTTCCATGTTTCGCCTTTATCTTCGGTATAGCTTATTACGCCGTCACGTCTGATTATTCTCGTTCTTTCAACAACATCCAAAAGCTTGCCGTCTTCGGAAATATCGCAGATACCGCGCGAAACGGTACCGTTTTCGGTAAGGGTATTTTTAAGAAGATAGCTCACCATCGAATACTTGGGTTTGCCGTTTTTATCATCATTTTCTTCAAGCCATTTTGCAGCCGTTTCAAAACAGCCTCTGCCGTAAAAATCATCGGCATTTATAACCATAAACGGCTCATTCACAACGCCGCGGCAGGCATAAATGGCGTGACCTGTGCCCCAGGGCTTAACGCGTTCTTCGGGTGCTGTAAAGCCATCGGGCAAATCATCGTTACGCTGAAATACATATTCAACCTTAACGAATTTTGAAACCTTGTCCCCTATTACTTCGCGAAAAATCTGCTCATTCTCTTTTTTGATTATAAAAACGACCTTGTTGAAGCCTGCTTTAACAGCATCATAAATTGAATAGTCAATAATAACGGAGCCGTCCGGTCCTACGGGGTCGACCTGCTTTAAGCCGCCGTAACGCGAACCCATACCGGCTGCCATTATCACGAGAGTTTTATCCAAAAAATCAAAACCTTTCAAATATTTTTATTCAATATACCACACTTTCTGACATTTGTCTACTGTAAAAACATTGTTTGACTTTTTCGGCGCTTTGAATATAATAATATAGAATTCAAAGCGAGGTATTACCAATGACAAAACTTATTATCAAATTGTTTTTAAGTAAAAAGGATGGCTCGACACCGAGCGGTCGCGAAGCATACGGCAGAGTTGCGGGTATTGTCGGTATAGTCGCAAATCTGCTGTTAAGTGCATTAAAGCTCTTTGTGGGCACGGTTTCAAACAGCGTCTCGGTTACGGCGGATGCGCTTAATAATATTACCGATGCCGGTTCTTCGGTAATAACGCTTATCGGCTTCAGGCTTTCGGAAAAGCCGGCAGACGAAGACCACCCTTACGGACACGCGAGAACGGAATACATAACCGGACTTATTATTTCTTTCCTTATTCTGCTTATCGGCTTTGAAATTCTCAAAAGCTCCGTTATTAAAATTTTCAATCCCGAATCCGGTGAGTTTCATATACCTGCGCTTATTATTCTTGCGGCTTCGATAGCTGCAAAGTTATGGCTTTCGCTCTTTAACAAAAAACTGAGCAAAGCCATAAAATCTCAGGCTCTTGAAGCAACCGCCGCCGACAGCAGAAACGATGCAATTTCCACCTCTGCAGTGCTTATTGCCGCACTCATTTCAAAATTCACCGGTATAGACCTTGATGCGTATATGGGCGTTTTGGTTGCGATATTCATACTTGTTTCCGGCATAAAACTTGTTAAGGAAACCGTCAGCCCCCTGCTCGGTCAGGCACCGTCGAAGGAGCTTTTTGAGCTTATTGAAAGCCGCATAATGACCTACGAAAATGTGCCTGGTGTTCACGACCTTATGGTGCACAGCTACGGTCCCGGCAGTTACTTTGCATCAGCTCATATTGAAATGGACTCACGC
>JAZLFV010000050.1:0-2576 GCA_045615965.1 Acutalibacteraceae bacterium | reverse complement strand
CATCAACCGTAAGACCGTTAAGAAAACCTGAATTTACCATTATTCCCTTATCACAGTCGGGATAGGCTTCTTCATCTATATTTCCACCTGAAACAACCTCAATCATCGGAATATCGAATTTCTTTGCAAATTCATAGTCTCTTGTATCGTGAGCAGGAACGGCCATAATGGCGCCCGTTCCGTAAGAAATAAGAACATAATCCGAAATAAATATCGGAATTTCCTTTCCGTTTACGGGATTTATCGCCATAACGCCATTAAGCTTCATGCCCGTTTTATCCTTAGCCATTTCGGTACGCTCAAAATCGGATTTCTTTGCGGCATCGGTTTTATATTTTAAAACCTCATCATAATTAGTTATTTTATCTGCCCATTTTTCAATCAAATGATGTTCGGGTGACATAACGGTATATGTTGCACCAAAAAGTGTATCGGCACGGGTTGTATATATCTCGAATTTATCACCCAATGTAGTTTCAAAGAAAAGCTGTGTACCGTATGAACGGCCAATCCAGTTACGCTGTTGGGTTTTAACACGGTCGATAAAATCAACCTCGTCAAGACCGTCTAAAAGCTTATCGGCATACTCGGTAATCTTAAGCATCCATTGGCTCTTATTCTCATGAACAACCTCGCTTCCGCAACGCTCGCAAACGCCGTTTACAACCTCTTCATTTGCCAGAACGCATTTGCAGGATGTACACCAGTTTACTGTCATTTCCTTTTTATATGCAAGACCTTTTTTGAAAAGCTCTATAAAAATCCATTGTGTCCATTTATAATAATCAGGGTCGGTTGTGTTTACTTCCCTATCCCAATCAAAAGAAAATCCAAGTGATTTAAGCTGACGCCTGAAATTTTCTATATTGTTTTTCGTTACAACAGATGGATGAATATGATTTTTTATCGCAAAATTTTCCGTAGGCAGACCAAAAGCATCAAATCCCATGGGATAAAGCACATTATAGCCCTGCAAACGCTTTTTTCTTGCAATAATATCAAGCGCCGTATACGAGCGTGGATGCCCTACATGAAGCCCCTGACCTGACGGATACGGAAATTCAACAAGCCCGTAAAATTTAGGTAAAGTATAATCGTTTTTTGCGGCGAAGGTTTTATTCTCCTCCCAAATGTTTTGCCATTTCTTTTCAATACTCTGATAATCGTATTTCATAATTTAATCTCCTTGATTTTCTGTAAGAATTTCATCTAAATTAAGCGGAACTGCATCGCTCCACATTTTATCAAGATTATAAAATTCTCTTCGGTCGGGTGTGAATATATGAACTATAACGGAAGAATAATCAAGAACTATCCAGCCCGTTGTTCTGCCTTCAATATGGTGCGGTGAAACTCCTGCCTCTTTAAGCTTCTCCTCTACCTCATCGGCAAGCGAATGAACATGTGTAGATGAAGCAGCCGTTGCAATCACAAAGTATTCGGTAAGCGCCGTTAAATCATCAACCTTCAGCACATTTAAATCTTTAGCTTTTTTATTGTTAAGGGCATTTGCCGAAATTTTAATTATTTCCGAATTTTCCAAATTAAACATTCTCCTTTTCTGCAAGTATTGTTTCATTATAAGCGGAAATCGTATCAAGATGTATCGCAAGTTTTCTTTCCGATAAATCCTTTACGGTATACGAGAGTGCATAGGAATAAGCATCATCAAGTGAAATATCAACTAAATGTCTTATAACATCAACATCTTCGTAATCTCTGTCTGCCGAAGTAAAATCCGCAAGATACAGGATTTTTGAAAGCAACGGCAAAGAAGCCTTGGCAGTTGTATGGTATTTTATAGCATCAAATATTTCATCATCCTTAATATTTAACACATATTTTACATATGCCGAGCCCGAAAGTGCGTGCCAAAGCTTTTCGGCAGTTTGTTCGATTTCATTAAGCTTAACACCGAATGCTTCGAATATTTTAAAGTGCTCTGCTTTTGAAATGTTTTTGGTTATATCGTGCAAAAGACCTGCCAAATAGGCTTTTTCGGAATCAGCACCATATTTTAATGCTAATCGGTATGCTTCATCTGCAACACACAAGGAGTGAAAATACCTTTTGTCAATTAGCTTTTCTTTTAGTAATTTTTTATAATTTTCGTATTCGCCGTGCATATCGTTTCCTTTATTTTACAATCTTTATAAGCTTTTCTTTTGATTCTCGGTATAATACAAATTTTGAGCCGATAACCTGAACAACATCAGCACCAACCTTTTGAGCAACAAAATCCGCCGTTTCTCTTGTGGTTTCGGGTGCGGTTTCAAGCCTTTTAAGCTTAATCAGCTCCCTCGCATTTAACGCATCGTCAACCTGCTTTAACGATTGCTCTGATATTCCCGATTTTCCTATCTGCATTATGGTTTCAAGCGTGTTTGCCATACTGCGAAGCTGTGCTCTTTGTCTGCTGTTTAACATATTTTCCCTCACAAATATTTCTTTAACTCTTCGGCGAATAATTTTACCGATTTTCCTCTATGGCTTATGCTATCCTTTTCATCGGGAGAAAGTGTTGCAAAGCAACCTTTTTCGCTGATAAATACCGGGTCATATCCAAATCCGTTTTC
>JAZLFV010000049.1:0-10033 GCA_045615965.1 Acutalibacteraceae bacterium | reverse complement strand
AATTCCTCCTATAATTACAGTATATTATTTGTATATTCAGGTGGTTACAAAATGCGGTTGCTGGTAATATCCGATTCGCACAGAAGAAGC
The DNA here is from genome assembly GCA_045615965.1 of Acutalibacteraceae bacterium. GTDB lineage: Bacteria > Bacillota > Clostridia > Oscillospirales > Acutalibacteraceae > UBA737. Next base: position 9,943 of record JAZLFV010000049.1, on the reverse strand, counting down.
GGCGTGGTTGACAGAATAATCCAAAGAGAACCTAATGCTAAGCATATTTTCTTTTTAGGCGATATTACCGAGGATATTGAAGATGCGGTTTACAAATATACCGATAGAAATTTTTACATTGTTTCGGGTAACTGTGATTATTTTTCAAGATATAAATCTGCAGATACCGTGAAAATATCAGGTAATAAAATACTGCTTACGCACGGCCACACATTCGGTGTAAAATCCGGAAGCACGGGAGCTTTAATAAAATATTCAAAAGAAAACGGATGCAATATTGTGCTTTACGGGCATACTCATATTGCAAACATAACCTATGAAAACGGAATATACCTTGTAAATCCCGGCTCGTGCAGTTGTTCAAGAGAAGGCCCTGAGAGCTATGCTGTTATAGATATTCTTGATAACGGCATACTTCCGCAGATAATAAAGGTATAAAATACTTGTTGGAGTAAATTTATGAAAGAGAAAAAATTATCTCTGCTACTGACCTTGTTTTTAACTTTTTTAAAAATAGGTGCATTCACCTTCGGAGGCGGATATGCCATGATAGCTCTTTTGCAGAACGAGTTTGTGGCAAAACGCAAATGGATATCAGACGGTGATTTTTTAGAGCTAATAGCCATTGCCGAATCAACGCCGGGACCTATTGCCGTAAACAGCGCAACATTTATTGGATATAAGATGTGCGGAGCTTTGGGTGCCGTACTTTCAACTTTGGCAGTTACACTTCCGTCCTTTACAATAATATTCATAATAACTCTGTTCTTTGACAAATTTTTAAAATTTAAGCTTGTTTCCTATGCTTTTAAGGGAATTCAGGTATGCGTGGTTTACCTTATTTTTAATGCAGGGCTTAAAATGTTTAAAAATATAAAGAACAGCCGGCTTAACCGGGTTATATTCCTATCTGTTTTGTGTCTTTTTGTTGGATTTTCGCTATTTGCGATTAAATTTTCCACGATTTATTACATTATAATTTGCGGCGGAATAGGTATTCTTGCATACGGAATAGGCATTTTAAAAAGCAAGGAGGATAAAAAATGATTTATTTAAAGCTTTTTTTATCCTTTCTTGAAATAGGTGCAGTTTCTTTCGGCGGCGGATACGGTATGATTTCGCTTATCCGTGAGACTGTTATAAGTAACGGCTGGTTAAATGAAAAAGAGTTGCTTAATTTTATTGCCGTTTCGGAATCAACTCCGGGACCCATCGCAATAAATATGGCGACCTTTATAGGTGAATCACAGGGCGGATTTTTTGGTGCATTTCTTGCCACGCTCGGCGTTATACTCCCCTCTTTCATAATTATTCTTATTATTGCATCATTAGCTTCGGGCTTGCTTAAAAAAAGCGGAGTTCAGGCATTTTTATCGGGGGTCAAGCCGTGTGTTGTTGCACTTATTATCGGCACTGCGGTTACTATGGGGCTCAATGCTTTACTCGGTATAACGGGCAGGCATCTAATGCCATTGCCTCATTTTAAAGCTTTTATTGTTTTTTTTGTTATCCTTTCGCTACATTTTATTTTAAAATATGCTTTAAATAAAAAGCCAAAGCCAATTTTAATGATAATAATTTCGGCAATATCGGGTATCGTGGTTTATAGTATATAGTTCTGCATTGGAGTGAAATTATGAAAAAAAGTTCTGTTGCAAAAGGTGTTACACGCAGAGTTTCAGCCATACTTATAATAGCTCTTGCCGTTTTGTTTGTTGCATCATACCAAATGGTTCAGAATACAATTTACAAAAAAACAAAAAGTTATTCAAAATCTGTTGTAAAGGCATACGCCGACTTGCTGATTGAAGAATCGGAAAAACAAAGTCTGCCGCTCGATGAAAGCTTTTCCCCTACTATTATTGAAATAGGAGATAAAATGTGCCGTTGGTACGATATTGATTTTGCCTACTTGTTTATTCCCAATATAAAAACAGGCAAAATCAAGTATATATCCGTTTCACAAAACAAAAGATTTAACAAGTCGAATCCCACCGATAGGTATGTCGGCAAAGTATCCGACTATTCTCTGACAGATGAGGAGATAGAGGTTTGGAAAGGGAAAAGAACAATTTCAAATAGTGTTACGCAAAGCAAATCAGGTCACGAAATAAGCACAATGATACGGATAAAGGATAAATACGGAAATTGGGTTATGGCAGGTGTTGACCAATCTTATGAGGGCGTCAATGCCGAAATAAGAAAACTCTTTTCGATTTTGGCGATAGTAATAATCCTTGTAACATTGGGCGTTTATTTCTTGGTTTTCATAGTGATAAAAAGAAAGGTTTCAAAGCCTGCTGAGATTATAAGCAACAGCATGAACGGTTTTGTAAGCGACAGAAATAATTTTTCTCAGCTTTTAAGTGAGGACGGCAGTAATGAATACTCAATGATAGCCTCTGCCTTCAATCGAATGACCAAGGATATAAACGAGTACATTAACCATATTAATTCTCTGACCGCCGAGCGTGAACGCCAAAAAACCGAGCTTGATATAGCGGCAAAAATACAAAAAGGCTTTTTGCCGAAAGAGCACCTTAATTCCGATTATTATGAGCTTCGAACAACTATGCTTCCCGCAAAAGATGTTGGCGGAGATTTCTATTATTATATGCCGCTTGAAGACGAAAAAGTGTTGATTATTATTGCCGATGTTTCGGGCAAAGGTATATCTGCGGCACTCTTTATGGCGGTAACGCTCACCCTTTCGGTACAGTTTGCAAAGATGAATCTTTCGCCCTCGGAAATACTTGAAAAAACAAACGACACCTTGGCGCAAAACAATTCCGAAATGCTCTTTGCAACCGAATTTGTGGGAATATACGATACCAAAAAAGCGGAGTTTACCTATTCAAATGCCGGGCATAATCCGCCGTATATTATCCTGAAGTCAGATATAAAAACATTAGACGGCGCAAGAGGCACTCTGCTGGGCTTGTATGAGGGAGAAGAATACACGAACGAAACAGTTAAGCTTAATGTGGGAGATACGGTTTTCCTTTATACAGACGGTGTTACCGAAACAACCGATAAATACAGTAATTTCTTCGGCGAAGAACGCCTTGAAAATGAGCTTAAATGTTTCAGAAGCTCAAATGCTTATAACCCGATATCATTTATAGGAGAAAAGCTTTCGGTGTTTTCCGGTGGCACAGAACAGCACGATGATATAACAATGCTCACCCTAAATGTAAAAAAGACATTTAAATTGAGCCTTGATGTTAATCCTGATGAATTTTCAAAAATAAAAGAGCTTATACTGTCGCTTCCGATTGAACGCACAGAACAGTTAAAGCTTTGCCTTTGCGCAGAGGAATTATTTATAAATATCTGTTCTTATGCTTTCCCCGATAAAATCCCCGAAAACGAAAAAATCGAGTTTTCGCTTATGCTTTCGGACAGAATAAAAATGCGCTTTGAAGACGGCGGAATACCCTTTAATCCGCTTGAATCCGATATAGATATCGAGAATTACGATTTTGAAACGCAGATTGGAGGATTCGGTAACTATATCGCATTTTCAAATACCGATGATGCAGTTTATCAGTATAAAAACGGCAAAAACATTTTAACACTTATAAAATTCTATAAAGAAATTGATATTTAATAAATAAAAACTATTATCGAAGTATGCAGAAAAACATATAGGGCAGAGAAAAAACTCTGCCCTGAAATTATATCAAATATTCAAAATGCTCAAACAGCACCGGCAAACTGGCTGTTGTAAAGATTGGCATAAAGGCCGTTTTGCTCCATAAGCTCTTTGTGTGTTCCCGATTCCTTTATATCGCCGCCGGACATATAAATAATAAGATCGGCATCCCGTATGGTTGAAAGTCTGTGAGCTATAACAAAGCTTGTTCGGTTTTCGGTAAGCTTGTTCATTGCCTTTTGAATTTTTAGCTCGGTTCTTGTATCAACCGAAGATGTGGCTTCGTCAAGAATAAGAAGCGGCGCATCCTCAACCATTGCACGGGCGATGGTAAGCAACTGTTTCTGACCTGCCGAAACAGTAACATTATCCGAAAGAACCGTATCGAATTTATCGGGCAAAGTATCTATAAAATGCTTAAGTCCGCAACGGCAGCAAATATCATATAACTCCTCATCGGAAACATCTTTTCTGCCATAGGTTAAATTATCACGAACCGTTCCCTCAAAGAGCCAGGTATCCTGAAGAACCATCCCGAAAAGGTTGTGAACATTCTCCCGTTTTATACTTTTGAGCGAAACGCCGTCTATTAAAATATCGCCGTCTAAAACCTCATAAAAGCGCATTAAAAGATTTACCATCGTTGTTTTTCCTGCCCCTGTTGGACCTACAATCGCAACCTTTTGCCCCGATTTTATTTCTTTTGAGAAGTTCTCGATAATCGTTTTTCCCTCGATATAGCCAAAGTGAACATTTTTGAAGCTTACATCGCCTTTTACATCTTTAAGCTCTTTTGTTTTGTCAGATTCATCCGAAAGCTCCTCCTCCGAAAGGAATTCCAAAACTCTTTCACCTGCGGCGGCGGCAGACTGAAGCCCTGCAAAGCCGCTTCCTATCTGACCTAACGGAGAAGTAAAGATTCTTATATAAATCATAAAGGCAACAACCACTTCAAAGCCGAATGTTCCGTTGAATGCAAGAACAGCTCCCACAACACAAACCGCAACATAGCCCAAGTTCCCGATAAATGACATAAGCGGCATAATCAGTCCGCTTAAAAATTCAGCCTTAAATGTGTTTTGGCGAAGCTCTTCGTTGTTTTTCTTAAATTCCTTTAAATTTCTTTTTTCGGAATTATATGCACGCACAATGCTTTGACCTGCATAGTATTCCTCTACATGGCCGTTTACATTTGCAAGACTGTTCTGGCGTGCGGTAAAGAATTTTTGGGATTTTCCCATAATAAGTCCCATAAGCACAAAGCCGATAACTGAAGCGCCGATAGCCGTAAGAGCCATTCTCCATTCGGTATAGAACATCATAAATGTACAGCCGATAAGGGTTGCAACTGATGAAACAAGCGTGCCCACATTCATATTAAGCGACTGTGTAACACTATCAACATCGTTGGTAACTCTTGATAGCGTATCACCAAAGCTGTGCCTATCAAAATACCGAAGCGGCATTCTGTTGATTTTTGATGTAATATCCGTTCTCATCATCTTTCCGATTTTACTTGCAACAAGATTCAGTATAAAAGACTGAACATAGTTTAAAATCATACTGAGTGCATAGATAAAAACAAGTGTTAAGGCAATTTTGTTTACAGCGTCCAAATTTATATCGATGGTAGGCAGAAACGCTCTCATGCCTTCCGGAATATCCGACATTTTTATGTCTTTCGGAAGCTTAGACATATCCATACCGCTTGGTGTTTCTTCTTTTTTTACTTTATCGGGTGCTTTGTATTCACCTGCATTTTCAGGCATTTGCGACATTGCATTATCCGGCATTTGTGCCATCTCGCCGTTATCTGCCGTTTGCGACATTGCATTATCGGGTGCTTGTACCGTTTTACCTTCTGCCATTTGCGACATTGAAGCTTCGGCAGACATTTTCGGTGCTTTGATACCGCCCGTTATTTCAGCAGTAAGATTGGAAATATAATGCGGACCTAAAACCGCAAGTATGGCACTTACAGCAGAGAAAACAAGTGCGATAATGAGCACAACCACATATTTTTTTGCGTAATTTGCAAGTGAAACAATAGCTTTTTTAAGCGTTTTCATATCGGTTTTTTTAGCAGAACCGTTAGAGCCCATTCCGTGCATTATTTAATTCCTCCTCACTTAATTGACTTTGTGCGATTTCCTTATAGGTTTCGCAGGTTTCAAGCAGTTCATTGTGTTTGCCCTCGCCTACAATTTTACCGTTATCTATAACAAAAATCTTATCGGCATCAAGAATTGTACCTATTCTCTGTGCAACAATTATTGATGTTACACCCTTCATCTTTGTTTTAAGGGCATCTCTTAAAATTCTGTCGGTTTTGTAATCGAGCGCCGAAAAAGTATCATCAAAAATAAAGATTTCAGATTTTCTTGCAAGCGCACGGGCAATAGACAATCGTTGTTTTTGTCCGCCCGAAAAATTTTGACCTCCTTGGGCGACATGAGCCGCCGTTCCCTCATTAAGTTCACGCACAAACTCTTCGCTCTGCGAAATGCTCAAGGCTTCGTTTACGGCATTTTCATCAGCATTATTATCGCCGAAGTTGATGTTAGAGGCTATATCGCCGCCGAACAGAACCGCCTTTTGAGAAACATAACCGATTTTTTTCGCCAATTCATCTTTTTTGTAATTCTTAACATTTTCGCCGTCTACCAAAACCTCTCCCTCACTCGCATCGTAAAACCTCGGAATAAGATTTATAAGCGAAGTCTTGCCGCAACCGGTTGAACCTATAAAGGCTACCGTTTCGCCCTTATCGATTTTAAATGATATGTCATCCAAAACATTTGAGTGACCTCCGGGATAACAAAAAGAAACATTCTTAAATTCAACCGTACCCACCTGAGAGGTTTTTCCAACACCTTTTCCGTCTTTGATTGTATATTCGGTTGATAAAACCTCGTTGATACGCCTTGCCGAAACCATTGAACGGGGCGCTAACATAAACATCATTGAAAGCATCATAAACGAAGCGATAATCTGCATACCGTATGCCATATATACCACCATATCGCCGAAAAGTGTTTGAAATCCGAAAATATCCGTTTTGCTTATTAAGTATGCCCCTATCCAATAAATTGCGAGTGCAATACCGTTCATAACCATAGACATTATAGGACCGATAAGCGCCATAATACGACCTGTGAAAAGTTGGGTATTGGTTACATCCTCGTTTATCCCCTCAAACTTTTCTTCTTGGTAATTTTCGGCATTATAAGCCCTGATAACACGAATACCCGTAAGATTTTCTCTTGTTACTCTGTTGATATCATCGGTCAGAAGCTGTAATTTTTTGAACTTCTTAACAACAAGCGACATTATAATCATAATGGCAACAACCATAAAGCCTACGGCTATTGCAACCGCCATAGACCATTGCCATTGCTTTCCGGCTATTTTTATAATTGCCCAAACAGCTGTAATCGGAGCTTTTATCATAAGCTGCAATCCCATTGTAATAAGCATTTGAACCTGCTGAACATCGTTTGTTGAGCGTGTTATAAGTGAAGCGGTACTGAATTTGTTTATTTCGCTATTTGAAAAGCCCTGAACCTTAACATAAAGTGCTTCACGAACACGGGCGGAAAAATCCGCCGCAACACTTACAACAAAAAAGCTTGTTATAACAGATGATGCCATACTTCCTAAAGCGCACAACAGCATCTTTCCGCCGTTAGACCATATATCCGATAATTCGTATGAGGTATTCCCCATTGAAGATTTACCCTGTGCGATTTGGGTTATTATGTTCATATAATCGGGCATTTTAAGCTCAAGCCAGACCTGAACGACAATAAATCCAACCGCCAAAACGGCAAAAAGCCAATCCTTCTTTTTGGTATATTTAAGCAATTTAAACATTCAATCATAACTCCTTTGCAAAAATTGACAAAATGTTTTATTGATGTTACAATGTGTAACACACAAATGGCATTATATCAAAGCTTGCTATTGTCCGTCAACAAGTAATTTTAAAATGAAACAGAAAGTGAGAAAGTTGTATCATGGAAGCAAAGCCGACAAGTGTTAAGGATAAAATAAAGGTTGCCACGGCAAAGCTGTTAAACGAAAAATCTTATATTGACATAACCGTTACAGATATTGCAAACGCCGCAAATGTAGCAAGGGTTTCGTTTTACAGAAATTATAATTCGGTCGCAGAGGTTTTTGATGATATCGTAGATGATATTTTTAATGAAATGGTATCAAAAATACTGCCTGTTCTTAAATGTAATGATGATGAAAAATGGCGTGAGCTTTTATATACTATGTTTTACCGTTTTCCTAAGCATCATTCGGTTGGAAACATAAAACCACCCGAAAACATAAATGCAATATTCTCTAACCTTTTTGAGAAATCCTTAAGTATCCAAAATTCAAGTGATTTAAAAACAATAAGTGATAAATATATGCCATTCGGAAAAATAGGACTTATCGTTAATATAATAAAGCAATGGATGTTAGAGGGCAAAAAAGAGCCTGCCGAAGAAATGGTTGAATTTATTATGACATTTATTACAAAATTTTGAAGCTTATCTGAAAATTACGCAGGTACAACCGATATTGTTAAATGTAAACAAAAGAGATAATAAAAATGAAAAATGGGCGAACATTGTTCGCCCATAAATTATATGATTTTTGAAATATGCCGTTTTCCATTCGGATTCAGGTCAGCGTTCCCAATTTTTCGCCGTTTGAAAGCTTCTTTAAATATTTTATAAGCTTCGTAAGCTTATACATCGGCACTTTGCCAACCGGCTTTGAATTAAATGAATACTGATAATTTGTATCATCGGCACGCTCAAAGCGTACAGCAGCCGTACTGCCGTTATTAAACCCAAATTCGACATTTATATAATCGTCTTTATTGGTTTTGCCAATATTGTAATCATAGCAGGAAATCATAAGGAAATACTGATAGAAATTCTGGAAGCTGCTGCAATCAATTGATTTGCCGTCATGCGTGATAATATATCTGTCTTCCGCATTTTCATCACTATTTGCCTTTATTCCGAACTTATAGGTTTTACCCTCGGCAGTAATGTTAATCTCACTTAAATCATCTATTGAGAAAAGGGAGATGATTGACGAATAATAATCGGTCGGTTTACTGCCGGCAAGGGCGCTTACGGTAGCGGCACTTACCTTATAGATATAAATACCGTCTGTTGCGGCGGCGGCGTAATCGCCATCCTCCTGCGCCTTGAAGATATAAATAAACTCCTTATTGCCGAGTGTTAATTTCACGGTTAAATCGGGTGTCTTGAAGCCGAAATTTGTCATTTCCGCTTCGGTAACATCATAAGAATATATACCGCTGACCGAAACACCGCCGCTGAACAATGCCAGTAATTCGTCTACTTTATCGGCGTAATGCTCATCGGGAGAAATTATTTTATACGGAATATAATCCGAAATTGCCGCTTCGGTATTAGGTACTATAACAAGCGGATTCTCATAATTCTTTCCGATTAAAGAAAGACTGTCAAACTTAAGCAGATTTCCGTTTTCAAAATATGAATCGTAGCCGCCCCCCATTTCGGGCTTCGGCAACATAGATACATCGGCAAATTTTAATTTATCAAAAACAAAGGTATCCTTTAATGTGCTTGATACAAGATAAATATCATCCGAGCTTGAAGTTTTTAAATACATACCTGTATTATCCGGTGACATCTGCCCGAATAAAACCGAAATTTCGCTGTTATCGCTTTTCGTTATTTTAACAATAACATCGCTTTCTGTTTCGCTCAATCCGCAGTCAGCCGCACTTTTTTCGGTTATTTTTCGGATTGCTTTAATATTCGTTGCGCTGTCAACAATCTCCGAAACGGTATAGGTATTTGTTTTTAGCTTATCTATTCCGTCTACATACCATTTTAATGCGTTTGCATCGCTCTGCGCAGAAGTATCTTTTTCGGAATAAAGCTTATATTCTCCGTTTTCGTTCTTTATATTTATAAACGAAACATCATTTTCATCTACTTTTAAAGCTTCAAACTCGCTAAAAGGATTTGAAGTGACCTTGTTTTTATCCTTTTTCGGTATAACTTTTTCTATGATAATTGTACCGCCCACAAGAACACAAAGGCAAAGAACTGCCGCAACGATTTTCGGCCAAAGCTTTTTATGCTTTATTTTCTTCTTTTCTTCTGTTGATTCTTCGGACTTTTCAGAATTCTCTTCAACCAATTCATCCTCAAAGAAATCACTCATAGCTTATGCATTCCTTCTCTTAACAAATACAAATATTCCGATTGCCAATATGCAAAGCGG
>JAZLFV010000048.1:0-4726 GCA_045615965.1 Acutalibacteraceae bacterium | reverse complement strand
CGTTCGGGCTTTCGCTTTTATACGGCGGATGTGTCTGGATTCCAAGCTGTGCGGTATATTTTATATTTGCCGACAGCATACCTGCAATTTCGGTAGTATACTGCATTTTGCTTTTGTTTGTACTTTCGGTTTTTATTTCGGTAATTACCTGTGTGCTTGGATTCTTTGTGGCATTGCTTTCAAAGAAAATCAAGAACAAGGGTATAATTTCGGCGATTTTTACGGTTTTGTTTCTCGTGGTTTACTATGCCGTAGTATTCAGGCTCGAAAATCTGTTTAAGCTCATTGTTAAAAACGGAGAAGCAATAGGCAGAGGGATAAAAAAGTGGGGAAATCTGCTTTATCAGCTCGGCAAAGCGGCTTCGGGTGATACAAAAGGCTTTTTTATATTTACCGCTGTTTCTGTTTTGATTGCGGTAATATGCTTTTATGTACTTGAAAAGACCTTTATACTTATCACCACAATGAACACAGGCGAGAAGAAATCGACAGTTAAAAGAACAGAAGCAAGGCAACAAAGCATTAAATCTGCACTTTTAAAAAAGGAGCTTAAAAGATTTACAAGCTGTTCTGTTTATATGCTTAACACGGGACTCGGCATAATTCTTGCTCCCGTTGCGGCAATAGCCGTTGCAATAAAATATGATTCTTTGGAAAAGGTAATTTCGGGAATGGGGCAGGAATTACCTGTACTTTCCAAAATGCTGCCCGTTTGCATACCGCTCTTTATATGTCTTGTTTTCGGTATGAACGGCACAACAGCGCCTTCTGTTTCGCTTGAGGGCAAAAATCTTTGGATATATAAATCCTTGCCCGTAAGGTCAGCTGAAATTTTAGACGCCAAGCTCAGAATGCATATCTTGCTTAATACTCCGACTGCGGTTATTTCAGTTATAATTATGGGAATATGCTTTGGATTTGAAACCGAGCTTATAATCATATCTGCGGTTTTAAGCTTTGTTTTTATTCAGTTTATCGGAACATTGGGTCTTATGATAGGGCTTAAATTCCCAAATTTCACCTGGACTACCGAAACAACCCCCGTAAAGCAAAGTCTGCCTTGCTTTTTATCGCTCTTGGCGGGATTCGCAGTTCCCGTTTTAGCAGGCGTGCTTTACTATTTCGTTTGCAGTAAAATCAAACCTCTGATTTATCTTTGCTGTGTCTGTGTGGTTTTATATATTGCCGCATTTTATATAAAAAGGTATTTAATGACCAAAGGTGCAAAAGTCTTTGATGAGCTTTAAGGTGAGTTTATGACAGATTTACAAAAAGAACTTTTAAAGCTTTCAGACGAAAAATATGCCGAATTTCAGGCAAAGCTTACTCCGACTATTGAAAGAGAAAAATTTATAGGTGTGCGTGTGCCGGTCCTCCGTAAATTTGCAAAGGAGTATATAAAAAGCGGTGAAGCAGGGGAGTTTTTAAATAAGCTTCCGCATATGTATTACGATGAAAATATGCTTCATTCTCTTTTGCTGTCCGAAATAAATGATTACGGTGAAGCACTAACAAATTGTGATAAATTTTTACCGTTTGTTGATAATTGGGCAGTATGCGATATCTTAAGCCCAAAAGCCTTTAAAAAGAATAAAGAAAAGCTTTTATACGAAATTAAAAGATGGGTAAAATCAGATGAGCCGTATACGGTCCGTTTCGGAATAGAAATGCTTATGAGCCATTATTTGGACGGCGATTTTAAAAGCGAATACTTAAATATACCGTTAGAAGTAAAATCGGACGAATACTATGTTAATATGATGATTGCTTGGTTTTATGCAACTGCGCTTGCCAAAAAATGGAGCGATACTTTCCCGATTATTAAAAGCCAAAAGCTTGACAAATGGATACATAACAAAACCATACAAAAAGCGGCCGAAAGCTACCGTATAACCGATGAGCAAAAGCAGATGTTAAAGGAGCTTAAAATACAATAATATACAAAAAGAGATGCCCTGCATAATGCAGGGCATAAGTTTTTAAAATATTGGGGCTAAAGTAAAAAGTCGGTAATGGTGTTTCTTATTTGCGCCATACCCAAAACAGAGGGATGCCCAGACATTTTATCAATATTTCCGAATTTTATGTATCTTTGACCGAAATGATTTGCCGTTTCAACAATTCCGTCTTCAAGGTCAGGATTTAACTCTGTATTAATAAGCCAACAAACAAGTGCATCAGGAAACTCATCTTTTAACCGCTTTGCGAGATATCCGCAGGCAGGGAGGATTTTTAATAAATCATCATCTGTAAAGTTATCAAATTGGCATTTGCCCATAGGAGCGCCTATCCAGTTATCGTTAGTACCGCCGAAAACAAAAACCGTATCGGGAGTATTATTCTTAAAAAAACCTTCGTTTATGAGTTTGTCAAAACGGTTTATAAAAGATGTATCAACCGAATAACATTCTCTTACCGTATGGCAGATAGTCGTTCCCGAAAAGCTTTCGTTTCTCAAAAGTATGCTGTCATTTCCGTCAAAAAGCGGATACCACCAGGTCTGCTCAACTGTGCGTACATCGGTAGCTTCTGTTTCGTTGCCGAAATACCAAGTGTCATAACCATCCGGCAGATAATTTGAAAATGTTGAATAGCTATCTCCTATTATAAAAGTTTTTCCAAGTGACATAGAATTTCCCCCTGTAAAATGCTTAAATACAATTTTAAAAAGCTTGTATACTTAATAATCGTGCTTTGCAAATTTAATTATATGATAGTTCTTTGCTGTTTTCAAGAAATAAATTATAAATTGTATAATCACATAAAAAAGGCGGGAGCATTTTGCTCACGCCTGCGTTAAATACTGATAATTCCTCTTTGTATTAATCCTTTGAAACAGGAGCCTGACTGTGCAAAGCAGCCCTTGTTTTGCGGATTTCGGCAAGATTTGAGGTGAGCCCCTCGTCGGCACGCTTCATAATATCATCAACAAATTCTTGTGCGGCTTTACGCATATCACGGCATTTTGATTGCGCATTTGCAATAATTTCGGTTGCTTTTTCCTGAGCAAGCCTTACAATTTCCTGCTCTGCGACTAAAGCCTTTGCACGGTCTTCTGCACTACGGATGATTCCGTCTGCCTCACGCTTTGCGGTTGTTATGATTTCGGTGCGGTCTGCAACTATACCTCTTGCCTGCTTAATTTCGCTTGGAATATTAAGGCGGATATCGTCTACAACGGCACGAAGCTTTTCGATATCAACAACGGTTTTTTTACCGGGAATTTTTATTCCGCTATCCAAAACCTCATCAAACTGTTCAAGTAATTCATCAAGTGTCATTTTTAAAATCCTCCGTTTATTTTAATCTTTCTTTAGCCTAACCTTGTTTTGATTTCTTCAAGTATCTGCGGCGGAACAAAATCCGAAATATCGCCACCCATACTTGCTATCTGCTTAACCATACTTGAGCTTAAATACATATTCTCCGCACTTGTTGTAAGGAAAACCGTTTCAACCGAAGGGTTAAGCTTTTTATTAGTCAATGCCATCTGAAATTCGTATTCAAAATCAGACATGGCACGAAGACCCTTAATAATTGCACAGGCGTTTTTTTGCTTTGCATAGTCTGCCAACAATCCGCCGTAAACATCAACCTCAACATTACTTAAATGGCTAACCGACTTTAAAATAAAATCTTTTCGCTCTTCGGGTGAAAATGAGCCGGTTTTGTTTATATTTTTCATAACAACAACTATGATTTTATCAAACATAGCCGAAGCTCTTGTTATGATATCTATATGCCCGCAGGTGATAGGGTCGAAGCTACCGGGACAAATTGCAATTCTATTATCCAACAGAGCCTTCCCCCTTTTTATATACTGTTACGGTAATCTTGCCGAACTTATACTCACGGTAAACCGAAAAATTTCCAACATGAGTTTTTAGCTTTTCTTCGCTCGGATGTTCACAAATTATGATTCCGTAATCACTCATTTTTTCGGAAACTTCTTGGGTTGCGGCTTCAAGAATACCCTTGTTATAGGGAGGGTCTAAAAAAGCGATATCAAAAACCGCCGATGTTTTAAAGAGAAAGCTTTTATAATCAGATTTAATAATCTGAGCTTTTGATTCAAAATCAGTACCCTTTAAATTTTGCCTTACCACCGAAAGAGAAGCTTCGGAGTTATCGACAAAAACGGCATTTTCAGCACCTCGGCTCAGCGCCTCTATACCCATTTGACCGCTTCCTGCAAAAAGGTCCAAAACTCTTCTGCCTTCGATATCAAACTGAATTGAGCTGAATATTGCCTCTTTAACCTTTTCGGAGGTGGGGCGTACAAGGTCATTGCCAGGAACGGTGATAAGACGTTTACCTCTTGCCGAGCCGGTTATAACTCGCATAATACCACACCAACCTGTAAATAATTATATATCTATGCTATTATCCCACTAAACATATACATTTGTCAATACTTAATTTACAAAAAACATATTTTTTCCAAAAAACATTTGAATTACAAACATTTTATGCTATAATATTAAATATTACTGTGAAACGAAGGAGATGCGTTTATGCAGGCTTCATATATCAAATTAGGTATTGCCTCAATATTGCCGGTTGTTCTTTCGGCTTTGCTGTTTCTTTTAGGCAAGCGGTCGCTTTTCAAAAAGATTCATCCGGCAGTAAAACAGATAATTTACGGTGTGCTTTTCGGTGCACTTGCCATTGTCGGAACCGAATGGGGTATTCCGCTCAGCGGTGCGCAGGTAAACTGCCGTGATGC
>JAZLFV010000047.1:0-4478 GCA_045615965.1 Acutalibacteraceae bacterium | reverse complement strand
TACTGTTAAAATGAAATATTCTGTTTTCAACCGAATATGAAATAAAATCCGTTCATTAATGTGCGAAGCACATTTCACATTTCGAAAGCAATATTTCATACACCGTAAGGTGTATTTCACTCGTTCCGTAAGGAACGAATTTCATCGAAAAAAGCACCCATCGGGTGCTTTTTTCTGGAGCGGACAACGGGAATCGAACCCGCCTCCTCAGCTTGGGAAGCTGATGTTCTACCGATGAACTATGTCCGCAAGTTTAACTGTTGCTATTTTACCACAGCCCATCGGATTTTTCAAGATAAAACCGCCGATTTATTATTTTATTTTATGGTAGTTGCCCTTTTTATGCTTTTATTCCCGAATTTTTTACGCACAGATAATATTGAAGACTCTATTTCTTCCTCCTTAAAATTCCGCTCAAAGCTGCCGAACATATCCTGCTGTTCGGCAGTTTCGCATTCGTCCTTTAGATTTATCGCACGAAATCCCACTGAGCGAAGCGGACTTTTAAAATCGTAAACCTCGTCAAAAAACTCCATTGCACGCTTTGCAAGGGTAAACGAACAGTTAGTTCCCGCCGTATAGCTTTTTGAGGTTTCTTTGATTTCAAGCGATACCGTTCTTGTGTGTATGCAAATTCCGAATGCGGAAAGCCGATTTTTATGAAGTGTTCTCGAAATATCCTCCGCAAGCTCTAAATATATTTTCCAAACCGTTTCTCTATCGGTTATGTCGGTTTTGGGCGTTACCGACCTGCCTACACTCTTCGGAACATAGATTTCGTCTATCGGGGAAACGGGCGAATCATCGAGCCCTAAAGCATACTTTTTTAATTCCGCCCCGCTTTTGCCAAGCATCTTTTTTAATGTTTTTTCGTCACTTTGCGCCAAATCGCCTATTGTAAAAACACCCATTCGCATAAGCCTATCGGCTGTTTTTTTGCCCACAAAAAGCAGGTCGGCGACAGGAAGATTCCATATTTTTTGCTTGAAATTTTCCCTGCTTATTACCGTTACGGCATCGGGTTTTTTCATATCGGAGCCCAATTTTGCAAATACCTTATTAAACGATACGCCGACAGATACGGTTATTCCGAGCTCCTCTTTTATTTCACGCCTTATTCTGTTTGCAATCTGTTCTCCGCTTCCGAAAAGCAGGCGGCTTCCCGTTACATCAAGCCAACATTCATCTATTCCGAATGGCTCTACCAAATCGGTGTAGCGCTCATAAATACTGCGTGCTTTTTCGGAATACTCTTTATATTTAGGATAATCGGGCGGTAAAATGATTAAATCAGGACATTTTGCCTTTGCTTCCCAAACTACTTCGGCTGTTTTAACACCGTATTTTTTTGCAATCTCGTTTTTGGCAAGCACTATTCCGTGGCGCTCCTCCGTACTACCGCAAACAGCAACAGGCTCGTTTATAAGCGTACAGCACGAAAGAAGAGAAACCGATGCAAAAAAATTATTTAAATCACAATGAAGTATAGTTCGCTCTTTCATAATTTCTCCTCCTTGGCGGTAGCTCGCCTCCTGCCATCTGCCGTCTGACATCTGTTGTCTGCCGTCTGAGCGCCGAACAAATGTTCCGCACTTATTATAAAAAAATTAAGTCTGTTTGTAAAGACTTTTTTAAGAAATTTTCAATTTTTCAAGAGCCACGAGATGTAATCTTTCAATTTGCCGTTTACTGTAATTAAGCTCACAGCTCACCGCCTCAAGGCTTCTGCCGAGCACATATTTTTGAAAAAGTATTTCCGAAAGCAAACCGTTATCAACCGCTTTTATCTGCTTTTCGATTTTTTCGATTGCCTCCCAGCATACCGCTGTTTCTTTATCTAATTCATTAGCTTTTTCGGGAAAATATATACACATTTCCTTTATTCTCTTGATTTTGGCAAAAAATATCGAATACCCCTTTAAATATTTTACCTTTGATTCATATTCAGGTTTCATTCACTTCACCTTCAAAAGCTTTGGCAGTACATTTGCCGTAAACTGACCGTAGGTTAAAAAGGTTTTATGCTCTTTGTTATAGGCTTCGAGCATTCTTACAGTTTTGTATATGGGCGAATTTTTTATATGTATGCCTCTTTGGCGCTGTCTTTCAAAAAGAATCTCGCCCTGCTTTTTACAGGTAAGCGAACAGTAGTTTTCGTTTGTATCGCCCATTCTTCTGCCACAGCATTTACAGTATCTTATCGGCTTCTCCTTTATATTTTCGCTTTTACATTCAGGGCAAACAAAATAACTCCTTGCTACTGTTAATGCTTCTGTTTCACTTTCCTTGATTTTGAGCGGCTTTTCAAATTTTCTGCCGCAGTCCGTACAAACGTACATCTCTTTCATCCTTTCAAAAAAATACTTGACAATTACGAAAAAGCGTAATATAATTCGTTTCAAAGGGGAAATTTATGAATTTTCGTAACCACAAGCACATTATATTACGAAAATTCGTAAATGTCAAGCATTTTTTACGATTTTTCGTAATCGGAGGATGAAAAGGTATGCCGGAGCTTTATGAAAGAATTGAAGCGCTTTGCAAAAACAAGGGGATAAATATTACTGCTTTATGTACTGCCTGCGGCATTCCGAGAGCCTCTCTTTCGGATTTTAAGTCGGGCAGAAAAAAAACACTTTCCGCAAAAACGCTTTCCTTAATTGCCGATTATTTCGGTGTAAGCGTTGATTATCTTTACGGGAAAACCGACTGTTCGCAATCCGATGAAGCTGCTTTAAAGGTTGCTCTTTTCGGTGGTGATTCCGTTGTTACCGACAGTATGTGGGCTGAGGTAAAGCGTTATGCGGAATATATTAAGGAGAGAGAAAATGGAAACAAATAAGCTTTACTGCATTGCAGAAAAGCAGGGTGTAACGGTGGACAGGCTAAACGCCAAGGAAAACCTTTCGGTTTCGGTAAAGCTGGGCGATAACTGTTTTGTTTGTATCGACAGCGATTTATCCGGCGCAAGCGAAAAGGTATGCCTGGCGCACGAACTCGGACATTGCGTTACAAACAGCTTTTACAATGTGTATTCCCCTCTTGACATCCGAGGCAAACACGAAAAGCGTGCCGATAAATGGGCAATAAAGAAGCTTGTACCCAAAACTGTTTTTGAGCGTGCCATAAAAAACGGGTACGATAATATTTATACGCTTGCAGAATACTTCGGCGTTACTGCCGATTTTATGCAAAAAGCAGTTGAGTTTTATATTCCGAATTTTGCTTAAAAACGGAGGCGGTGATTTTCAACCGTCTCCGTTTTTTTACCGATTGCTTTTAATAACTCCAAGCAACCGCAAATATGAAATTAATTTTTATAAGCCACTTCGTTTTCAAGCTCTCTGCCCGAAAAATAGGTTTTTAGGTTTTCCATCGTGGTTTGTGCGATTCCGTCAAGCGCCTCATAGGTCAAAAACGCCTGATGTGAGGTTACAAGCACATTTGGCATTGCAATCAGCTTTGAAATTGTATCGTCATACAAAACCTCGTCTGACTTATCCTCAAAGAAAATCGAGCTTTCCTCCTCATAAACATCAAGACCTGCGGCGCCGATTTGCCCCGATTTTATTCCGCTAATAACTGCATCGGTATCAACGAGCTGACCTCTTGAGGTGTTTATTATGAAAACACCTTTTTTCATCTTTGATATTGTATCGCCGCATATAAGATTACGGTTTTCTTTTGTAAGCGGACAATGAAGCGAAATTATATCGCTGTTTTCAAGCAGATAATCGAAATCGCAGTATTTTCCGCAAAATTCTTTGTTTTCGGATGGGTCAAAGCCCAAAATATTCATATTAAATCCCTTGCATATATTTGCAAAGGTACGGCCTATTTTACCCGTACCGATTATACCAACCGTTTTACCCGATAAATCAAAACCGCATAAGCCTTCAAGCGAAAAATTATGGTCACGGGTTCTGATATATGCCCTATGGAGCTTGCGGTTTAATGTTAAAATCATACCGATAGTGTGCTCGGCTATTGCATTCGGAGAATAGGCGGGAACTCTGCATACCGCAACTCTGCCGTACGCTGATTTTAAATCGACATTATTATAGCCTGCACATCGCATTGCGATAATCCCGACTCCGTATTCATTAAGCTTTTCGATAACCGATTTATCAAGTGTGTCGTTTACAAAAGCGCAAACGCCATCGCAACACGCCGCCATACTTACAGTATCCGTATTGAGCTTATTTTCAAAATACCGTATGTTTATATCCTCGTCTGCATACTTTTCAAAGCTTGCCTTATCGTAAGGCTTTGTATCAAAAAAAGCAACTGTTTTCATAAAAATACCTCCCACGGTAGTATTATTACTTCGCAGGAGGTTTATTCTTATTATTTTAAAGTGCTTTCTTTATGGCACTTAAAAGCTCATCATAGGTCTCAAATGCAGGAACATCAGGATAATCCGCTTTGATTTTATCGGTTGTTTTAAACAAAAAGCCTGCTTTACTGTTTAAAATCAT
>JAZLFV010000046.1:0-3741 GCA_045615965.1 Acutalibacteraceae bacterium | reverse complement strand
GACATGGCTACGATCCGACTTTAGAAACGGTATAGCCATTATGCTCGGCTTCGGTAAGAGTCAGCTTTGCTCCCCTTGGTATTATATTTTCAAGTGTAACAGACTCTTTGTCTGCAAGCTTGAATATAAGCACATTGTTTGTGCTCACAGTAGGTTTCAGTATAACGCCTTCGGGAAGTTTTTTCTCCGATAAATTTATCGGGTTGCCTTCATCGTCCGATACCGTAAGCTCAAAGGGGAAGGAATCGGCAGTATAAGCTCCCGAAACGGTTTTGCTTATTTTCAGCGAGTATGATGTTTGACCCTTCGGATTTTGCACCTGTATTACGGGTAAACGGTAGCTTTCTTTAATGGAATTTCCCGATACATTGTAGCTTACAAATGCCGAATCATTTGAATAAAAGCCGTCTTTTTCGGAGCTTGTTTTGTTTGTACCGTAATCGGTATCGGCATCGCCTACCGCATTGTATCCGCCCCAAGCAAATTCTTTGTATGCCGTATGCGTTGTTTTTACATTAAACGAAAGCGTGTAGGAGTATTCGGGTTTAAGTTGGTAGTTTTTATCAAAAATTGCGGAAATTGTGCCGGTGGATTCGGTCGGCGAATTTTTTGTATCTCCCTCTTCATAAACCACATCGTTTAAAATACCCTTTGCGGCAGAGGTGAGCTTACCCGAGCAATAAAGAACGGTAACCTCCCCCGTAAAATTATCCCTCATAGTAACAAGTACATCCGGCTGTTCACCGTAATAACAAACGTATTTGCTTAAATTATCGGTTATGGTAACACTCTTCGGATAAAATATTGATTGCAGCTCAAGCTTAAGCTCGTCCATACTGTCGATAACGCTCAAAAATGCTCCGTTTCCGTGTTCCGCCATATATTTAAGCACTTCGGGGCTTTGGGATTCACTCTGACTTGTTTCGCTTACATCTGCAGATACACCGATAGTGAATACCGTGACATCATCTGTTGAATTGATAAAATCGTCAAATGCTTTTTTAGTAGGATTTTTACAGTAAGGGTAGTTGCTTGTGCTTGTATATGAGCCCGTGCCCCAACGCTTTCCCACATCGGAGGCTCTGAGGGCATATCCGCCGCATACCGTTCCTACATCGTTTGAATCAATCTGAAAGTATGTAGGAACGCCATCTGATAAGAAAATCATAATTTTTTTGTGGCCGTCTTCATTTACTTTAAGAAACTGATTTGTTGCCCGCTTTAAGCCTGCTTCGTAGTTTGTACCGTTGTTATTTTGATTTGCACAGTTTACAAAACGGTTTTTATCTGTCCAATCCATCAGCACAGAACTATCATAGGTATAATCCAATGCAGTACCGGATACATTGTGGGTATTTCGGGTGGCAGATTTGCCGAAAAACTGAATAACCGATACTTTGTTTTCAGGATTTAAATTTAAAAAATATGAAATAAATCCGTTATTATTTGAAGCGGTTGTGCTGCCATTTAAGAATTTTGTAATGGCGGCATCACGGCGCATATTATCAACATCGGTTTTACTCATACTGCCGGAACCGTCAACAACAAAAAGCAGGTCAACCGGCTCTTGCTTGCCTGTCATATCAAGGTATAGCCTGTAAAAATCATTTCCCAAAATAGATGTATCGGGATTTTCTGTACCGTCACCTAAATAATCAATGGTTTTGTTATGCTTAAAAGAGGAAGCATCGGAAATTTTCTGACCCTCTGCCGCATTTGATTCCAAGGCTTTTGCAGAAAGTCCTAATGTAAAAGCGTTGCAAAAAAACGAAAAGCAGGATATGACTGCAATTATATGCAGGCTGTATGTTTCGAACCGTTTTTTTAATGCTTTTCTAATCTTCATATTTGCTCCCACCGTTTTATTGATAATATCGCTGTGTTGAATTTCGACTGTTGAAAGTTTATCATCACATCAATGTTAAAAAGATGATAAATGTATGAAGAAAATATGTGTTTTTTAAAAAAAAATTATGTAAAAAATAACAGACCGGGATAAAAATGTTATCTCGGTCTGAAAATGGTATTATATAATTGTATCATATATATTATTCTTCTGTTTCTTTTTGCTTTGAAAAGCTTAATATTCCTGCTGTTTCTTCCGCCCAACTGTAATTGGTCATATATTCGCCCAAATACATCTTTATTGCATTAGAATCGCCGTTTAAAAAATCATAGTAATCGCATAACACCTTTGTTTTATCGATGGCAAGCGAGTTCCAACCCGAAACAAGTATGTTTTCTGCCCCGTAGGAAGAAAGAGTATCCCGAAGGTCCTTTTTTACATGCTGTACACGGTCTTTAACCGCTTCGCTGCCGGTTTTATCCTCCCAAAGCACGGCACCTATTTCGGCAGAAGAAACACTCGCACCGTTTCGGTCAACAAGATATGCCAAAAGTTCCTTTGCCTTGCTTTTTGTAAATACCATAAGCTTTGTATCTATAAATACATCAAAGTTTCCAAAGGTGTGAATTACAACACGGCTGTCATTGCTTTTTGAGGAAAAATCAAAAGTTTTTATAAGCTCTTCTATTTGTTTGGCTTTTACGGGCTTTAATAAATATCCGTTTGCATATATTTTAAATGCATCCATTGCATATTTTGAAGAAGATGAGCAAAATATTATTTTAATATTGTGAAAAACAGTCCGCAATTTTTTGGCGATTTCAATACCTGTTATCTTTGAAAACTGAATGTCCAAAAAAGCATAATCTATGATATCTCCCGCCGACTTGGTTTTTCCTATATATTCAAGCAATTCGTCAGGGTCGTTAAAGCAGGTTATATTATCATTTGGAAACACGAGCTTTAATTCACAGTTAAGCCGCCATAAAAGTAATTCTTCATCGTCAAGCGCAATTATATTCATATGTGCTCCTTTAGGGAATTTGTTTTATTAATATATTGCCCAAATTATCGGATTTTACAGAATCGCTATATAGAGGTTTTTCTGCAAAAAGAATTAAAATAATCATATAAATAAAACCGCTTTTCATAATATAAAATGAAAGGCGGCGTTTTTTATGTTTAATTCAAAATTTTTAAAGCGGTTTAATTTCCTTATAGTAACAAAAAAGCAGATAATAACAGCAATAGCAGTAATACTTTCTGCGCTCACTCTTATAATCGGCTCGAAATATGTTTTTGCAGGGAATGACCGAAAGCTCCCCATTTACTGCGTTCAAACCGATAAAAAGCGGATTGCGATTTCGTTTGATGCGGCTTGGGGTAATTCCGACAGTCATAATATTGTTGAAATTCTTAAAAAATACGATGTTCCGGCAACATTTTTTGTTGTGGGTACATGGGTTGATAAATACCCAGAAACGGTAACGGAAATTTCAAATGCCGGTCACCAAATACAAAATCATTCAAACACCCACCCTTATATGACAAAGCTTTCAAAAGCTCAAATGACAGACGAAATAAAAACCTGCAACGAAAAGATAAAATCCGTAACGGGTGTAACACCAACACTTCTCCGTCCGCCATACGGTGATTATGATAACACCGTTATAGAAGCCGTAAGCGAATGCAAAATGCAGACAATACAATGGTCGGTGGACAGTTACGCAACTGTTGGAAAGCCCTGCTGACAGGCGATATTTTATGTTTTATGTTTTATGTTTTATGTTTTTTAAAATTATCGCATATAATATTGACAATAGGTCGGATAACCGATATAATGTGTTATAGAATGTGAGGCGAGTAATATGAATTTGCAAACATTACTTGACGAA
>JAZLFV010000045.1:0-6090 GCA_045615965.1 Acutalibacteraceae bacterium | reverse complement strand
TGACAGAAGTAACCACAGGCAAGGTTATATGCGCCGCAAACTACCCTACATACGACAGCGCAACACTTGCCGAAAATTATGAATATTTAACAAGCCCTGCGGCAAACTCTCCTCTCACGAACCGTGCATTTTGCGGTGTTTATCCGATAGGCTCAACCATTAAGCCCGCCGTTGCAACCGCCGCAATCGAAAACAATCATTACAGTATAGGGGAAACCATCTGCTGTGTTCATACGTACAATTATTTTGATGACTACAAGCCATCGTGTATGCACCGCCACGGAACAATAAACCTTAATACTGCACTTTCAAAAAGCTGCAACTATTTCTTCTTTGAGCTTGGAAGGCGTGTCGGTGCACTTACATTAACCGATTACTTTAAGCAATTCGGGCTCGGCGTCAAAACAGGTGTTGAGGTTGATGACAGCGCCGGTATTCTTATGGAGCCTAAAAGCAACGGCTTTGGCGGCGATACCTTGCAGATTTCCATAGGTCAGCTTAACGCATTTACACCGCTTCAGCTTGCAAACTATGTTGCAACCTTTGCAAACGGCGGCAATCATTACAAGGCTTCGCTTATAAAGAAAATCACATCTTATGATATGTCTGAAGTTTTTGATGAAAAAAAGCCTGAGGTTCTTAATAAAATAACGATTCACGATACAACAATGAAAGCCATTAAACAAGGTATGCTTTCGGTTACGGTTGACGGTACCGGCCGTGCGGCATTGGGCGACTATCCCATTAAAATAGGCGGTAAAACCGGTACTGCCCAAACAAACAGCGGTGAAGACCACAGCACATTCATTGTTTTTGCTCCGTATGACGACCCCGAAATCGCCATATCCGTTGTGCTTGAGCACGGTAATTCGGGTTATTCCTCCGGAACACTTGTGCGCCAGCTTCTTGATGCCTACTTTACTTCAATCGAAAATAAATCTTCACCTACTATGCCGTATACCGTGCTTTCCTGAAAATCAGATAAAACCAATCTGCAAAATTTACAAAATTCAGCAGATAAAAGTTTGACTTTTATCTGTATTTATGGTAAAATTTATTATTATTTTAGGAGAATGATATGAGCATTAATATCGCCGTTGTTTCCGGCAAAGGGGGTACGGGTAAATCCACGGTTTCCTCCGGATTGGCTTTGGCTTTTGCCAAGCAAAATAAAAGGGTTGCTCTTATCGACCTTGATATCGGTCTTCCCTGCCTTGATGTGTTTTTCGGAATTGAAGAAAGCGTTGTATTTAACCTTTCCGATGCTTTGGAAAACGGAATCTACGAAAATGCGATTTACTATCCGCCTGAATTTAATAACATCTACGTTATTCCGGCTCCCGATAAAAATTCAAATTTTACGCCGGAACAGCTTTCTCGCTTTTTTTCGTACATAGCCGGCGGATTTGATGTTTTTATATTTGATTTACCGGCAGGGCTCGATTTTTCATATGTAAACGGCATTGAAAATCTTAAGTACATCTGCGTCTCAAATTCCGACCCGATTTCGGTTCGTGATGCTTCGGTTGTGCAAAGCTGCCTCTTTGAATCCGGCAAAAAACCGTTACTTATACTTAACAAATTCAACACTTCTCTTGCAAAGAGCAAGATTTTCAAAAATATAGATGATGCCATTGATGCAAGTGGCATTAAGCTTTTGGGTATTGTGCCTTATTCATCGGAGCTTTTACTTTTACCTGCTACCAAAAAGCTTCCCGAAAAATCCAAAGCATTTAAGGCGCTTAAAAGAATATCACGGCGTTTAGAAGGAGAAAATATTCCGCTTCCGAGCCCGAAGAAAATATAAGGAGATAAAATTTATGACAATCGCACTAATAGCAAAGGATGCTAAAAAAGAATTAATGATTCAGTTCTGCATAGCTTATTGCGGAATTTTAAATCATTATAATCTTGTTGCCACCGGAAGAACGGCAAAGCTTGTATCAGATGCCACAGGGCTTAATGTTACCGGCTTCTTAGGCGGCTCTTTAGGAGGCACACAGCAGATTTCTTCAAGAATCGGCTGTGATGAAATAGACCTTCTTCTCTTCTTCCGTGACCCCATCCATCCCGATACAGATGATATTGACGATAATGAAATTTTGCGCCTTTGCGATGTTCACAATATTCCTGTTGCGACCAATATTGCAACAGCAGAGGTTTTAATCCACGGTCTTGAAAGAGGCGACCTCGATTGGCGTGAAATAGTCAAGGATAATAAAAGGAAATAAACTTTTTGAAAGGATATCCAAATGGCTGAAATAAATCATGCAATAAAAGGAACGGGCGATGTTCTTCCGAAAGATTCGCACCGTTGGCAATATGTTGAAAAGGTAATGCTTGAAACAGCCGGACTTTACGGATTTAAAGAAATCCGTGTTCCCGTTTTTGAGCATACCGAGGTTTTTTCACGCAATGTCGGTGATACAACCGATGTTGTTCAAAAGGAAATGTATACCTTTGACGATAAAGGCGGACGCTCCATTACACTTCGCCCTGAGCTTACCGCAGGAGTTGTAAGAAGCAGTATTGAGCACGGTCTTATTTATGATGCCCTGCCGCAAAAGGTTTGCTATATAGGCGGATGCTACCGCTATGAAAAACCGCAGGCAGGCAGACTTCGTGAATTCCATCAATTCGGAATAGAATGCTTGGGCGCTTCCTCACCTGCCGCCGATGCAGAGGTTATTTCGGTTGCAAATCAGATTTTAAATACAATAGGTATCGAAAAAATTTCGCTTGAAATAAATTCAATAGGCTGCCCCGAATGCCGCAAGGCATATCAGCAGGCTTTAAAGGATTATTTTACTTCCCATATTGAAGAGCTTTGCGACACTTGTAAGGACAGATTAGAAAGAAACCCCATGCGTATTCTTGATTGCAAATCGCCTATCTGCTCCGAAATCGCAAAAAATGCGCCTGTGGTTATAGACTTTTTATGTGATGACTGTAAGGCTCATTTTGAGGGTGTTAAGGCTCACCTTGATGCCGCCGGTCTTAAATATACCGTTAATCCCAAGATTGTAAGAGGTCTTGATTACTATACAAGAACTGTTTTTGAATTTGTTTCGGGCGATATCGGCGCACAGTCTACCGTTTGCGGCGGCGGACGTTATGACGGTCTTGTAGCACAAATGGGCGGAAGCAATACGCCGGCTCTTGGCTTCGGTATGGGAATTGAGCGTCTGCTTATGTTGCTCGAGGCGCAAAAAACGGAGCTTCCGGCAGATAAAAAGTGTGACCTCTATATAGCTCCCATGGGAGAATCTGCCGCACTTAAATCAACCGAGCTTTGCTCTGCTCTCCGCTGTGACGGGTTTATTGTTCAAACCGATATTTGCGGCAGAGGTCTTAAAGCGCAGATGAAATATGCAGATAAAATCGGTGCAAAATTCAGCCTTGTTTTAGGCGATAACGAGCTTCAAAACGGCAAAGCGGTTATCAAAAATATGCAAACGGGCGAAACAAGCGAAATTTCACTCAGCTCCGTTTCAGACGAATTATTTAAGCTTATTAACAGTTCCGCTTTAGAAGAGCTTACGGATTCTGTTTTTAACAATGATTGATTTTAATAAACTTCAGAGGTGTTTCTTTTGAAACTTGACAGAATGAACGGAATGAAGCGTACCGACTATTGCGGAACGCTTACAAAAGAGAAAACAGGCGAAACCGTTGTTGTATGCGGTTGGGTTCAAAGGCAAAGGGATTTAGGCAGCCTTATATTTATTGACCTGCGTGACAGAACGGGTATTATTCAGCTCGCTTTTGACGATACAACCGAAAAAAGTATATTTGAAAAAGCCTTTGCGGTAAGAAGCGAATATGTGCTTATGGCAAAGGGTGTTGTTCGTATGCGCTCCTCTGTAAACACCGAAATTCCAACCGGCGAAATCGAAATAGAAGTGCAGGAATTAAAGGTACTCGGCGAATCGCTTACTCCCCCGTTTGAAATTTTACCCGACAGCAACGCAAACGAGGAATTGCGCCTTAAATACCGTTATTTAGACCTTCGCCGCACTCCGCTTAAAGATAATATATTACTTCGCCACAGAATAACCAAGGTTACACGTGATTATTTTGACGAAAACGGATTTATTGAAATCGAAACACCAACCCTTATTAAATCCACACCTGAGGGCGCAAGAGATTATCTTGTTCCGTCCCGTATTCATAAGGAAAGCTTCTTTGCACTTCCGCAGTCTCCGCAGATGTATAAGCAGTTGCTTATGCTTTCGGGATTTGACCGCTATATGCAGCTTGCCCGCTGTTACAGAGATGAGGATTTGCGTGCCGACAGACAACCCGAATTTACTCAAATCGACCTTGAAATGTCGTTTGTGGAAAAGGAAGATATATTTAAAATTGCCGAAGGCTATGTAAAGCGTTTGTTTAAGGATGTTTTAGGTGTTGATGTTAAAACTCCGCTTCCCCGACTTACATATACTCAGGCAATGAACGATTACGGCTCAGATAAACCCGATACCCGTTTTGATATGAAAATCAAGGATATTTCGGATATTGCCGAAAACTGCGGCTTCGGGGTATTTTCAAACACGGTCAAGAGCGGCGGAACGGTAAGAGCCATCAACGCAAAGAATGCCGCAGAGGTTTATACACGCAAGGAAATAGATAAGCTGACCGAGGATGCCAAGGGTATCGGCGCTAAAGGTCTTGCATTTATCCGTTGGGTTGAAGATGAGCCTAGCTGCTCGTTCTCAAAATTCTTAACCGCCGATGAAATGAAAGCAATACTTGAACGCATTGATATGCAAAAGGGCGATGTCGCCTTGATAGTTGCAGATAAAACAAATATCGCTCTTTCGGTTTTGGGCGCTTTGCGTCTTAAGGTTGCAAAACATCTTGATATAATACCTGAGCAGTATAATTTCCTTTGGATTACCGATTTCCCGTTCTTTGAATATAATGAGGAAACGGGCAACTTCGATGCTATGCACCATCCGTTTACCTCGCCTATTGATGAATGTATCCCTTATCTTGATACCAACCCCGAAAAGGTATTTGCCAACGCTTACGATTTAGTACTTAACGGTGTTGAGCTTTCAAGCGGCTCTATCCGTATTACCGACCCTGAGCTTCAGGCGCATATGTTTAGGGCATTAGGTCTTTCAGACGAAGAAGCCGAGCAGAAATTCGGATTTTTAACGGGTGCATTCAAATACGGTGCTCCCCCGCACGGCGGTATGGGAATAGGTCTTGACAGGCTTTGTATGCTTATGTCGGGCGCAGATACAATCCGTGATGTTATCGCATTCCCGAAGGTTGCAACATCAAGCGAGCTTATGTCCGGCGCACCTGCAGGGGTTGACAGCCAACAGCTTTCGGACCTTGCGATTAAAATAGATATTAAGGAAAACAATTAAACAAATAACCTATAAAAAATACGGGCACTGCTGTAACACAGCAGTGCCTTGGTTTTTCAGGTTATGAAACAACATATTTACTCCCAAAACGAACTCATTGACAAGATATTAATATTCCTCTCTCCAAGCATCCAACCATTTAGTGTAAACTTCTCTATAATCAATTTTTCCGCGAACAAAATTCACATCAATACACCTTGTATCTTTGCTGCTTTCTAAAATTTTTAATGCCTCCGGAGAAATTTCCACACCTCTTGCATTCGTGTTTTCCTTTGGTATCTTAATATATTTATCCGCTCCTATATCATTTAAAACTTTTTGTTGTGTTTTTTGAGAAAACAGTAATAATTTCCCCATTCCGTTCCACCGTATTTTTGCAAGCAGCATATCACACGATGGTACATATGTATTTTTAAATTCCAATGCTTTATTATGGTCGACTGTCCATATTAGTTTTACTGATGTAAATCTATCACTTGATGTTGTTATTGTTTTTATTGATAAAGGGGTGTTATCTACATACACATCAACCTCAGGTGTTGTTATCAGTATATCAGGGTTAACAATATCTATACCAAACTTATACATTAAAAGTGCTATTAGAATTCTTTCTCTTACCGAGCCAATTTCCATACCTATTTTTCCGTTTCGGGAGCTCTCAAGTTCAGCAAGTTGAAACAAACGGGGCAACTTATTTTTTACTCTTCTT
>JAZLFV010000044.1:0-3357 GCA_045615965.1 Acutalibacteraceae bacterium | reverse complement strand
ATATATTTTTTGTTATTTACAGTAGTATATTATATGATATTTTGTGAAAAAATGCAAGTTATTTGATTTAAAAATTCAGAATATATTTATTTACAGTTATATTTGACATATTTTATCCCATAGTTTATAATATTAAACTGTGAGCGGAAAGGACGGCAGCGCTTATGGTACCGAAAGGTCATCGGCGAGGAAAGTCCGGGCTCCCAGGGCGAGGATAACTGCTAACGGCAGCCGAGGGCGACCTCAGGGAAAGTGCAACAGAGATATACCGCCATATTCATTATGGTAAGGGTGGAAAGGCGAGGTAAGAGCTCACCGGTTCCTATGGCAACACAGGAACCCTGTAAACCCTATCCGGAGCAACACCGTACAGGAGACATAGCGCGCGCCCTGCGCTCTCCGCAAAGGTGGCGTTTTAAGCTATACGGGCGACCGATAGCGAAGATAGATTGCCGTCATTACAGAACCCGGCTTATTTTCCGGTCACAATAAAAAAGGTACTCTTTAACCGGAGTGCCTTTTTTATTTTTTAATTTTTCTTTAACACTATTGACATTTATGTATTTTGGGTATATTGTATTACTTGACTAATACAATAATACAGTAAAGGAGGCGATGCTATGGGCTGGAACTTTGAAGACGGAAAACCGATACACGTCCAGCTTATAGACGAAATCGTTCATAGAATAATAATCGGCGCCTATCAACCAGGGAGCAGGCTTCCCTCCGTTCGTGAGCTTGCATTTGAAGCTGCGGTAAACCCGAATACAATGCAGCGCGCTCTTTCCGCCATGGAAGAAAGCGGACTCATATATTCGGAAAGAACAAGCGGGCGCTTCGTTACGGATAACAGCGAGCTTATTGAAAAAGCAAAAGCGGATATTGCAAAAACTACCGTTTTGAATTTTTTCTTTGCAATGAATGAACTCGGCTTTGACCGGAATTCCGCAATAGAGGCGGCAAAAGAATTAAAAGAGGTGAAATAATTGGAACATAACCCTGTTTTGCTTGAAACACGCTGTCTTTCAAAGGAATTCAGCGGAAAAAGAGCACTCAATAACATAAATCTTTCAATTTACAGAGGAAAAATAATCGGACTTTTAGGCCCCAATGGAAGCGGCAAGACAACCTTTATAAAACTTCTTTCCGGACTTATCCAGCCCTCCTCCGGTGAAATAAGAATAAACGGAAAACCCATCGGAATAGAGAGCAAAAATGCCGTTGCGTATCTTCCGGATAAAAGCTACCTAAACGATTGGATGAAGGTTTCCGATATAATTACAATGTTCGGTGAATTTTATTCCAACTTTGATATGGCGCTTGCAAGAAAACTCGTTCACGATCTTGGAATAAACGAAAACGCAAGGCTAAAAACTCTTTCAAAGGGAAATCAGGAAAAAATACAGCTTATCCTCGTTATGAGCAGGCACGCCGACCTCTATGTCCTCGATGAGCCAATAGGCGGCGTTGATCCCGCGGCAAGAGAATATATCATAAACACCATAATCGGCAACTATAATGAAAACGCAACGGTTATTATCTCCACCCATCTTATAAATGAGATCGAAAATATTCTCGATGAGGCAATTTTCCTTAAAAACGGCGAAATAATCATCTTTGATAACTGCGATAATATTCGCGAAAACAGCAAAAAATCCCTTGACGGAGTTTTCAGGGAGGTATTCAGATGTTAAACAAACTTTTAAAATATGAGTTCCGCTCCACCGCGATTTACTTTCTTCCTATTTACGCGGCGCTCATACTCGTCTCATCTTTTTTCTATATCGTAAATAAAATAAGTGAAACGATTCAGGGCGATATATATATGAAGTTTTACCATACGCTCGATATTCTTGAAGCAATGTCCGCATCAATTTACGTTCTCCTTGCCATAGGTCTTGCCGTAACGACATTTATAGTTATTGTAATAAGGTTTTACAAAAACCTGCTTGGAAACGAAGGCTACCTTATGTTCACTCTTCCGGTAAGCGTTGAGGAAAACATACTCGCAAAGCTTATTCCGTCTATCGTATGGTTTCTCGGAAGCTGCGTGCTTGGTATTTTCACCATTATATCGGCGTTCTTCGGCGGATTTAATAGCTTTTTCGGATTTATAGACATCTATCCAAGAGATTTAGGCATAGAAACCGTTTCTCAATATATAACGATTTTTGCGCTTCTTATCCTCGGAGTAATCGCAAGCCTTGCAACAATTTTCCTTTTCTATTACCTCTGTATGTGCATCGGGCAGATGTTCAACTCACATAAGTTCATCGCCTCGGCAATCACTTTCCTTATTTTACGGAGCGTTTTTCAAGTGCTTGGAATAGTGCTTATGTTCAGTTCCTTTGATACAGCTATTATTTACCTCATTTCAGATATGTTTGATAACCTGAACCCCTTTAACGCTGCCGTTCTTTTCTTTACGCTATACGACGTTACAAGCTTTATCGAAGCGGCAATACTGTTCTTCATTGATAGCCTGATCCTTAAAAAGAAACTGAATTTGACCTGATTTTTATGTTATAACGTCCCTTTTATAAGGGGCGTTATATTATTTTATTCTGTATATTTATTCAACATTTGTTAAAAACTTCTTTACATTTTTATTCCCGTATGATATAATTTATATAATCACATTAAAAGGAGTTGACAAAAATGTTCGCAAGCAAGCAAGCAAGCAAGCAAGCAAGCAAGCAAGCAAGCAAGCAAGCAAGCAAGCAAGCAAGCAAGCAAGCAAGCAAGCAAGCAAGCTCAGTCTAAACGGATTGGGTTTATTTGTCAAGCCTTTTTTTGTGAATTTTTATCCAAATTTTGATACCTCAACATTCGTAGATACGGGATTTTTCCATACCTATGAATATTGAGGTATTTTTGCGTTTTGTCACCGGTAATTACCCGGCGAAACGCGTTCAATTTCTATGTAACAGGCTTCGCTTGATTATATAAAAACTTATAAGGAAGGAACTAACAAACAAATGAAAAAACGTATTTTAAGTATTTTACTGGCGGTTATCATCGTTGTGGGAATGTTCCCGGTAACGGCGATGGCGAATGAATATGTCGCACAAGTGCTTAATGAAAACGGTCAACCTGTTGGAGAAAATGATGGTAAATATGAGACTCTTGCAGACGCTATTGCGGCAGTACCTACCAATGGTACGGAAACCGAGATCATCATGATCGATGATGAAACTATAGAAGGCAATACCGGTGTTACTGTAGCCGCAGGACAGAATATTGTTCTTGATCTTAACGGTCATACTGTTAAAAATGCCGTTGATGAGGACAAAGCTTCCCAGGTAATTACCAATAAAGGTACTTTGACTATCAAAGATAACAGCGATGGTGGCAACG
>JAZLFV010000043.1:0-2690 GCA_045615965.1 Acutalibacteraceae bacterium | reverse complement strand
TTTATGAGCTTATTAAAGCAAATATTACTCTTCTCGATTTCGGCAATATTCTCCTTTGAATAGGCATCGTAAATTACCGCAACATCGTTATTGCAAAAGCTCTCTGCACATACAAGCAGCTTTGCGCTGATGGCAACCGCCGAAAACTCACCCGAAGAATCTGCCTTCGGTTGCACATCAAGGTATGAAACGCTAACCTTTGCATCGCATTCGCAGGCATCCCCTGCTGTTTCGATTTCGAGCATTCCGCTGAACGGTATTTCTGTCTTAAAGCATTTTACATTATCGCCCGAAAGGTATTTTATGCTTGTTAGCATATCGCCCTTTACAATGAGCTTTCCGCCCACTATCTTACATTCCTTAACCGATGTGCAGGCATCGTAGCGCATAATCCTTTCGCCCGATTCGGCGCCTAATTCGGCTTCCTCCTCTAATATGAGATATTTTTCCGCATAGCCTGTTGGCGTGGTTGCGGGAACGGTTCCGCCCAACACCTCGATATCCGAATCGGATATATCGGATATAATATCGTTTGCCGACTTTTCGATAACCTTTAATGTTATCTGAATAGCACCGTGAATATCTATTTTTCTTCCGCTTAACGAATGGCAGTTCATATAACCGCATTTTGTTGTAACAGAAATTCCTGCGTTTTCGGTTTCCTTATCGGTTTCCTTGGTTTTTTCAAACGGGTAAGAACGGCTCACCGAGGATATTTTACCGCTTTCATCACAGTAAAATACCGTAATCTGCACCGCACCGCTTACCGTAACGCTCTTGCCGGATGCACTTTTTAAGGCAATTCTGGGCTTTGCAACACATTTTAATATTCTGGCAATATCGCCTAAATAATCAGGCAGGGTAAAATCCGTATCAACGCTTTGCTCAAAGGTTTCGCAAAATACTGTTTTATTGGTAAAAACTGAGGTTTTTAAAAAATTCTGCTCCATAAGCTACAACTCCGTATACATACTTTTAGTAAATTGTATTCGTAACAGCTTTTAAATATACATAAAAAAATCTCCCGAAAATCGGGAGAAAAAATTATTTAAATTATTGTTTTATGTATTTTTCCATCGCATTTATTATAGGCGGCAGAATTATTGCAAACAAAAGCGCCGTAACTACTCCTGCTATCACTCTGTTTACAAGCTCAATACCAAACAGAGCAACAGGGTATTTATAAACATAAGCATCAATATACATAACAAATGTGTTAACAGCCGTAACAGCAAGCGAGCTTATAACCGTTTCGATTATAAGAAAATAATTTTTGATGCTTTTTTTGAAGAGGATAAACAATACTCCCATAAGAAGCCCTCTTATTGCCGCCGGCAAGCACCAAAGAAGTGTTGTTGCGGTAAACCCATAGGTTATCATCTGACCTATAAATGCGCCGACAAAACCCGTAATACCGCCCCAAACGGGCCCGAACATAACGGCTGATATGATTACGGGCAGACCGCTTACCGATATTTTCATACTTCCGCCGAACGGAGCACTCAGCGTTACCGCCAAAACATCAAGACCTACATAAAGCGCTGCCATCGCCGCACACACGCACAGCTTTACCGTATCATTTTTTTTCATAAAAAATACCTCCCTTAATCCGACTTTCCGAATAAATAGGAGGTATGCTCACTAATTAAATCGGCAGCGGGATGCGGCAGTAAAACCGTGAAATAAATTTCTTCGTCCGCACGGCAACTCCCCGTCCACACGGCACTTAACGCTTTACTGCCTACTCTGCAAAATGTTTTTTACATTTTAACACCGATATTCTCAGTTGTCAAGCAAAAGCAAATTATTTAATTGACATAGTAGAATATTTATGATAAACTACAAGCATAAAGATTATTATTTAAGGAGTGTTATCTATGAATGTTAATTATATTGATTGGAAAGAAAACGGTTGGATAGTTATTCAGGATGCCGATTCAAAAAAACATCTTCTTGAGATTTCCTGCCGTGCGGAAAACGGAGAAATCGTTGAAACACGCATCCGCCATAATGACGGCGAAGAAGCCAAAGGCAATGTTGTTTACGAAGGTAAAAAAGCTTTACCTATGAGTGTTGAAAGATTCAAAAAGCTTTATACCCAAGGTCTTTTGGAAATCAAATAATTTTACTCATAATTTAATAACAACAAAAAACACGGCAGATGAGCATTTAAAGCCTATCTGCCGTGTTTAATTTTAAGTATTATCAGTCTTCACTGATTGCCTCAACAGGACAACCTGCTGCGCAAGCACCGCATGAGCAGCACTTTTCCGGGTCAATTTCAAAATGAGCATCACCCTCTGCTATAGCATCGCAAGGACAACCCGCAGCACAAGCTCCGCAGCTGATGCAATCATCGGAAATCTTAAAAGCCATTTAAAACACCTCCATACATAGTGTTACTCAAAATGTTAAGGCACATATCCTCAACACAAAGTATTGTAACATATTTTTTTAAAAAAGCAATAGGAAATATTCAGTTTTCCTGCTTTTTTCTGTATGAAAGAATCTTTGCATACTTGCGGTTGGTCTTAAACGGTATACCGTCTTCGGTATCGGGCTTTACAATCAGATTGCCCGTTATCATATTTACATCTATAACCGTACCCGTGCCCTCGGGGGTTTTAACGGTTGAGCCGAGCGGCGGGGTGATTTTTATAAGATAATCATAGGAATCCTGCTCGTATTTA
>JAZLFV010000042.1:0-2295 GCA_045615965.1 Acutalibacteraceae bacterium | reverse complement strand
ACGGCAGAATTCACCCCGCAAGAATTGAAGAAACCGTGCAAAAGGCAACCGCAGAGGTTGAAGCAGTTATCAAGCGTGAGGGCGAGCGTGCAATGATTGAATCGGGTGTTCATAATATTCATCCGGAGCTTATCAAATTGCTCGGCCGTTTGCATTTCCGCACAAGCTACGGTCAGAATGTTCTTAACCATTCACTTGAGGTTTGTTACCTCTCCGGCGTTTTAGCTTCAGAATTGGGCGCCGATGTTACATTGGCAAAGCGTGCCGGTCTTTTGCACGATATCGGCAAGGCTATCGACCATGAGCAGGAAGGCTCACACATTCAGCTCGGTGTTGAGGCGGCAAAGAAATATAAAGAAAGCGAAGCGGTTGTTCACGCAATTCACGCACATCACGGCGAGGTTGAAGCCAAAACTCTTGTTGCCTTCATAGTTCAGGCGGCAGATGCCATTTCGGCTGCAAGACCGGGCGCAAGGCGTGAAAACATTGAAAACTACATAAAGAGACTTGAAAAGTTAGAGGAAATCGCCAATTCCTTTAACGGCGTTGAAGGCTCTTTTGCAATTCAGGCAGGCCGTGAAATCCGCATAATCGTTAAGCCGGAAGTTATAAGTGACGATAAGATGACAATTATCGCCCGTGATATTGCAAAGCGCATTGAAGAAGAGCTTGAATATCCCGGTCAGATAAAGGTAAATCTTATAAGAGAAAACCGTGTTGTTGATTATGCAAAATAATTAATAAATCTTTTACGCAGGCACACATTAATTTGTGTGTCTGTTTTTTATACCGAAACAGTCAAAGCATTAAAACCTCTTTTGACATTGATTTTTTTACAGAATAAAGGTATAATGAGTTTGCTATATGATTGTTTTGGAGGCTATTAAATGGCGGATTTCACCTCAAAGGCTATAAAGGAAACCTTTATTTCTCTTATAAATGAGCGTCCCCTTTCGGAAATAACGGTTAAAAGCATTGTAGAAAAATGCGGAATAAACCGAAACAGCTTTTATTATCATTACCGTGATATACCCGATTTGATTGAAGAAATAGTAAAGGAAGATGTCGAAGAAATCATTATAAAATATCCTTCTGTTTCTTCGATTGTGGAATGCTTTGATGTTATGACAGAGTTTGCTTCAAAGCGTGAATCGGCGATTATGCATATATACCGTTCGGTAAACCGTGAGGTATTCGACCGCAATTTAATGTCGTTAAGCAATTATTTTGTTAAAAAATATGTTGATACGGTGCTTACCGATGTTAATATAACCGATGCCGATAAAAAGACAATTATCACTTATTATAAAAGTGTTTGTTTCGGGCTTGTTAACGAATGGCTTGATAGCGGAATGAGCCAAGAATTTGCAACCGAAATACGCAGGATTTTTCTGCTTAAAAAGGATTTGGCAAAGGAATTTGCCGAATTGCTTGAAAACCAAATATAACTATATATGGTATTTATATTGTGTAATACCGATAAATACAAAAAAGCCGTCTTTCATTTGTGTTTGTAAGACGGCTTTTTCAACTGTATTAACCTACTGTTCAGCGGGTATATTTGCTTTCATCGAACGAAATTCCTACTGCTTCCATCATTGATTTTGCTATTGCCTTTGCAAAGTCTTTATAATGGGCATCAAACTGAGTATTATCGTTTGCGTTATTGACAAATCCGAGCTCTACTATACATCCTGCCATATTGGTGATACGGTTGATATAATAATCCTCCCAAGTGGGAGCAACCGCAGAGCCGTAATAAACACCCCTTACACCTATTTTTGAAGCGGATGCAAGATTATTTTTAAGGCTGTTAACAAACAAGGTATCAATCAAATGCTTATTTGAATTTTCATTTGGAGCATAGTCCTTTTGAGGCTGTTGGATTCTTTGGGTATGGCTCGGCTCATGTGTATAAACCGAAATACCCGTTGCACCCTGATTTTTTTCGGTTGAATCTCTGTGAATAGAAACGAAAATATCTGCATTGACATTGTTTATATCTATACCTCTCTGCAAAGCATCATGGTTGCGGTCGGTTATATATGTATTTTGCCCCTGAGCCTTTAATATGCGTACAACCTCGTTTGCGACCTTTATTGTATCGTTACATTCGTATCTTCCGTCTATTCCTACAGCGCCCGAATCCTTTCCGCCGTGACCTGCATCAACCGCAAACAAATAAGTCTTCTTTGCCTTTTTTGTTGTTTTTAAGGTATCGCCGTAAAAAGGTACTTTAAATGAATCCTTTGGCAAAACAGCAACTCTGAGCGCATAAATCGGATAGGAAATACC
>JAZLFV010000041.1:0-2669 GCA_045615965.1 Acutalibacteraceae bacterium | reverse complement strand
GTTACAGAAGCTACAAATAAGGATAATGAGCTTTACGGAGAAGAGCGTTTGCTTGATGCACTTAACTCAAAGGATTTTGAAAATATGAATGAGCTTTGCGATTTCGTTAAGGCGGATGTTGACGGCTTTGTGGGCGATGCTCCGCAGTTTGACGATATAACAATGCTTGGATTTAAATATGAAGGTCTTGAAGCATTGCCGCATATTTCGTTTGACAGAGCAAGCATTGATGATATTCCGGCAGTAACCGATTTTGTTGAATCGGAGCTTTCAAAATTCGATTGCCCGATGAAGGCGGTTATTCAAATAAATGTTGCTATAGACGAAATCTACAGCAATATCGCAAAATTTGCCTATAAAGACGGTAAAGGCCCCGTTACGGTAACGGTAAGCGAGTATGAAAATCCGCATGCCGTAAAGATTACCTTTAAGGATAAGGGTGTGCCGTATAATCCGCTTACAAAAGAAGACCCGGATGTAACTCTTTCGGCAGAGGAACGGGAAATCGGCGGTTTGGGTATTTATATGGTTAAAAAGACGATGGATGATATGAGCTATAAATACGAAAACGAAACAAATATCCTTACTATCGTTAAAAATATATAGAAGCAGAGGGTACTAAACAGATGAATGTTCTTGAAGAGGCAATTATTTTCGCAACAAAAGCTCACGAAGGGCAAAGACGAAAAAGCGGAAATGTGCCGTATATACTGCATCCGTTAGAGGTTGCAAACATTATAGCTTCGGTGGATGGAGAGCTTGAAACCATGGCGGCAGGTGTTTTACACGATACGGTAGAGGATTGTGATGTTGACCCCCGTGAAATCCGTGCAAAATTCGGTCCACGTGTTGCGGCGCTTGTTCAAAGCGATAGCGAAGACCGCCTTTCAGATAAACCCGCAGAGGATACCTGGATGGATAGAAAACAGGAATCTCTTCTTATGCTTTCCCATACAAAGGATATTGAGGTAAAAAAGATGTGGCTTGGCGATAAGCTTTCAAATATCCGTTCGTTTTACCGGCTCTATAAAGAGCGGGGAACGGATATGTGGCAATGCTTTCACCAAAAAGACCCGAAAATCCAGCATTGGTACTATTTAACCATAGCCGAGCTTTTATCAGATTTATCCAATACAGATGCATATAAGGAATATGTAACCTTGGTCGGAAAGGTGTTTGATGAGCAGGTATGAAAAAATTTTTGTTAAAGCTTCCGTTTGAACGCATTATAATAAGCGTAATAGTTTTAATCGCCTTTGCTGTTGTTTTCGTGCTTTTGGGCAGACTTAAAAAGAAGCTTATTGATAAAAGCAACGCAAATGATGCAAAAAACAAAATAACAAGAAGTGTTATAACCCTTTTGCGTATAGTAACCGTTATTTTTGCGTTTTTGGTAATCTCCCAAATAAATGGCATAAATATCGGCTCGGCAATAGCAGGATTCGGTATTATAAGTGCCGTTGTAGGTCTTGCGCTTCAGGATTTTCTTAAAGATGTAATAATGGGCGTACATATTATATCCGATAAATTTTATAACATCGGCGATGTTGTGGAATATAACGGTATAGAAGGCGTTGTGGTCGGATTTACCGTTTCGGCTACTAAAATCGAGGCTTTGGACGACCGTTCCGAAATAACCGTTTGCAACCGTAACATTTCCGAAATTCGTAAGTGCAGTAATAATTTTTATATTGATTTACCGCTTCCTTATAACGAGGATATGGGAAAAATCTCTGCCCTTTGCGAAAGAACGGTAAAGGATATAAAATCAATACCCGATGTAGAAAAATGCGTTTTTGAGGGAACGGAAGCCTTTGACGAATCCTCGGTACGGTATAGATTTTTAATCACCTGTAATCCGCAGGAAAAGCTTATAATAAAGCGAAAAGCTTTATTTAAAATACAGAAAGCATTGTCAGATAACGGAATGGCAGTTCCGTTTAATCAGCTTGATGTAAATATTAATAAATAAAAACAAAGGAGAAAATTATGGAAATCTTAAAATCAAAAGAGGCAGAAGCCTTAACACTCACCCTTATCGGAAGACTTGATACAACAACCGCACCTGCACTTGAAGAAATAATCGGCGGCGAGCTTGACGGTGTAAAAAACCTTATACTCGATTTTAAAGACCTTGAATACATTTCATCTGCAGGTCTCCGTGTGCTTCTTGCGGCTCAAAAGGCTATGAATAAAGCAGGCGGCACAATGGTTATTAAAAATGTTTGTGATGAAATCAAAGAGGTTTTTGATATCACAGGTTTTTCGGATATTTTAACGGTGGAATAATCAAAAGCCAAATAGATAACGGACAGCATACGGTATACACCGCTTGCTGTCCGTTTTTATCGTATAACAAAGGAATTATTTTGTTTTGATGTTTATTTTTTTATCAAGGCATGTAAGCTCAAATATGCTCATAATTTCGTTGCCCACATTTATAAGGCAAAATGAAGCGCCCATTTCTTTTGTTTTTTTATGTGCGGCAACAACCTGCCTTACACCCGATGAAGCTATGTATTCAACATCATTAAAATCAAGTGTCAGCGATTCGGCAGTTTCGATTTTTTCGATTTCGGCACCAAGTATCGGCGAAGCCGCCGTATCAAGCCAACCGTTTAGAATTAAAACTATATCTTTGCCGTTTTCCTGCTTTGTTATATTCATTT
>JAZLFV010000040.1:0-6386 GCA_045615965.1 Acutalibacteraceae bacterium | reverse complement strand
TTTTTCAAAACAAGCGATGCGAAGTTTCTTATACGCTCCGCCTTTTTTTCATCTACCGCTTCGGCTCCCGAAACAAGAGGACTGTTTGTACGGGTTTTAACCTCTGTAAACACAATATTCTTCGCATTTTCGGCAATAATGTCCACTTCGCCGTAACGGTTTGAATAGTTTGTTCTGATAATGATATATCCGTTCTTGCGAAGATACTCGGCTGTAAATTTCTCGCCACGTTTACCGATACCGTCTATTTTCTTATTATAGTACATTTTTAAGGAATGAAAGACGGTGAATTTCGCAGACACCGTATTTTTCTATGGCTTCATAGTGTGCCTTTGTGCCGTAGCCCTTATGATTCTTAAAGCCATACTGCGGATATTTTTCGTCATATTCCGCCATCAAGCGGTCTCGTGTTACCTTAGCCAAAATACTTGCGGCGGCAACAGATGCGGATTTTGAATCGCCTTTTACAACCGTTTCACACGGAAATTTAATGTTTTTCGGCACTCTGTTGCCGTCTATTAGGCAATAGTCGGGCTTCATGCTTAAACCCTCTATGGCTCTGTTCATAGCAAGAAATGTAGCATTTAATATATTAACATTTTCAATTTCTTCAACCGAACCGAAAGCAATAGAATATGCAACCGCCTTTTCTTTAATAACATCAAAAAGTGCTTCCCTTTTCTTTTCGCTTAACTTTTTTGAATCGTTAAGACCTTCTATAAAAATGCCGCACGGCAAAATTACGGCGGCGGCACAAACAGGCCCTGCAAGCGGACCTCTGCCTGCTTCATCTACACCGCAAACTATATTAAAGCCTCTTAATCGGGCGGCTTCTTCATACTGAAAATCAGGCATTCGGCACCTCCAGAGTTATTCTGCCGAGCTTACAGCTTCTGAATTCCTCAAGAAGCATAGCCGAAGCACGCTCGGTATCCGCCTCGCCGCCTTTTATCATCATTCCTCTTTTTTCGGCAAGCAGGCATAAATTATCGTAAGGCTCTTCAAAAAATTCATCCAATTTGAATCTTTCTTTAAGCATTTGGGGATAGAATTTTATCAACAGCTCAAGCAGGCGCATTGCCAAAAGCTCGGTATCTAAAATCCTATCGGCAACAGCTCCCGTAAACGCAAGATGCTCGCCTACGGTTTGGTCTTCAAATTTAGGCCATAAAACACCCGGTGTATCCAAAAGCTCAAGCTCTTTATCAACCGTAAACCATTGATTTCCCTTTGTTACGCCGGGGCGGTTTTCAACCTTTGCCCTCGAATTGCCGGCAACACGATTTATAAACGAAGATTTCCCGACATTCGGTATCCCCACAACCATAACCCGAAGCGGTTTGCCGATAAGCCCTTTTTCACGGTTTTCTTTAAGCTTATCTGCCAAAACCGCCTTAACGGTTGCTTTAAAGGTATTAAGACCTTTGCCCGACTTACAGTCCACCGCAACCGAATAAATGCTTTTGGATTTGAAATAATCAATCCATTTTGAAGTTACGGCGCTGTCTGCCATATCGCACTTATTAAGTAAAATAATATGCGGCTTATTACCAATAATACCCATCAGGTCGGGATTGCGACTGCTGACGGGTATTCTTGCATCTCTTATTTCAACAACCGCATCAATAATACCGAGTGTTTCGGAAATACGGCGCTTTGTTTTCGCCATATGACCCGGAAACCATTGAATATTTTGCGAATTGTTCATTTTAATCACCATTTCTTTTCAAGACACAAAATGAGATAAAAAATCACTGAAATTGTGATTAAAATATCGCATCTATTTCGGTTGCCTCATAAGAGGCGAGAAATAGGCGTCTTTAAGTTTTAGCGTGATTTTTCACGCTACTCCTCCGAATTTTGAAAACGGGAAAATCCTAAGGCGGACCTTACCCAAAATAAATTTGGTATCCACCATACCGTCTCCCCTGTTTCCCAAATTTGAATCACGGCTGTCAGAGGAATTGTTACGGTTATCGCCCAAAACAAAAACACAGTTTTCGGGGACTTTTACACCCTTTTCGAGCTCTTTTGCGTTCTTTACATCAACCGGATTATTTGTAGGAGTAGCCGTATATTTTTCAACAAGCTGTTTGCCGTCTACATAAACAATTCCATTTTGAAAATCAATTGAAACTGTTTGACCTTCGGTTGCAATTACACGCTTAATAATCGGCTGAGAATTATGCTCGGTTTTATCAGGCTCGCTGTTATAATTGCGGGAAATTACCACAACATCACCGTATTTAGGAGTGTAAAAAGCGTTTGAAATAACAACCTTTTCACCGTTATGAAAGGTATTAAGCATTGAATTGCCGTCTATTGTGGCAACACGAAAAACAAAGGTAAAAACAAGCACGACCAAAACGAGAGCGACTGTTATAACATCGAGCCAATCGAAAAACTCTTTTTGGGCATTTTCTATTACCTCTTCCACCTTATCACTTTTACCGTTTTTCTCAACATCAAAAATATAATTACGGTTATAATCGCTGTATGAACTAACCGAATGCTTGCTTTTATGCCCTTTACTTCCAAACAAAGAAATGGTTATCACCCCAATCACAGAAATTTTGGGGGACAATTTCGCCCCCCAACAACAATTAACCGATTAATTCTTTAACCTTTGCAGCCTTACCTACTCTATCACGCAGGTAATAAAGCTTAGCTCTGCGGACTTTACCTTTTCTTACAAGCTCAACCTTGGCAACAACGGGAGAATGGAGCGGGAAAACACGCTCAACACCTACGCCGTATGAAAGGCGGCGAACGGTGAAGGTCTCTGCGATACCGCTGTTATTTTTGGCGATTACAGTTCCTTCAAATATCTGAATTCTCTCTTTCTCGCCCTCTTTGATTCTTACGTGAACCTTAACTGTGCTTCCGATTTCGATTACCGGAGCATCTTCTTTAAGCATACCTGCTGTTAATTCTTTTATAGCATCCATTATAAATATTTCCTCTCTTAAAATAAGATATAGAAGTTCATAAATCTTTACGACCAGAGGAACATCCGTTTTAATGTCGTTTAAAAATTCGGCACCAAACCCACCTGAGGTGAGGTGAAAATTATTTTACCATACTTGCAACTTCGGCAGCGAAATCGTCTACACGCTTTTCAATGCCCTCGCCCTTTTCAAAGCGAACGAAGCCTGCAATCTTAAAGGATTTGCCCATATCCTTGGCAGCCTTTTCAACATATTTGCCAACGGTTAAATCGCCGTCCATAACAAATTGCTGCTCAACAAGGCAGTTCTCCTTATAGTACTTACCGATTTTACCCTCAACGATTTTGCCTAAAACCGCATCCGGCTTGTTAGCCATCTTCGGGTCTTCTTTCATCTGGGCAATCATAATCTCTCTTTCCTTATCGAGAACACTTGCCGGAACGGAAGCTTCATCAAGGAAAGAAGGATTCATAGCCGCAATCTGCATTGCAACATTTTTACCGATTGTTATAAACTCTGCATCGTTTGCATCGGCATCGCCTTCAAAGTTAACCAAAACGCCGATTTTTCCGCCTGCGTGAACATAGGATACAACGCTGCCTTCAAAACGGGCAAAGCGGCGAACCTTAATGTTCTCACGGATTTTAAGGAATAACTCCTGAACCATCTCTTCAACTGTCTGACCGTTCTTTGTGCATTTAAGAAGTGCATCAAGGTCTGCAGGATTTTCTGCAATAACAATCTTTGCAACCTCTAATGCCAAAGCCTTGAATTCTTCGCCGTTGGCAACGAAATCGGTTTCTGCATTGAGCTCTACTACTGCGCCTACGCCGTTTTCAACGATAGCACATACAGTACCCTCTGCGGCAACACGGCTTGCCTTTTTAGCCTGCGAAGCAAGACCTTTTTCACGAAGGAAATCAACAGCCGCATCCATATCGCCGTTGCATTCGGTTAATGCTTTTTTGCAATCCATCATACCGCAACCGGTTTTTTCTCTTAAAGCCTGAACATCTTTAGCAGTAAAAGCCATTTTAATTTCCTCCTTAATTATTCTGCATCCTCAGCTGCAACCTCTTCAATATCGGGCTGAGCCTCGGCATTTGCTTCTTCAACAGTATCATCAGTATCATCGGTATCGTCATTATCATCGTTAGCGGCAGTTCCCATTTCGGTACCCTGTCTGCCCTCGATAACAGCTGCAGCCATTGTTTCTGCAATAAGCTTAACCGCACGGATAGCATCATCGTTACCGGGGATAACCGCATCTATTTCATCCGGGTCGCAGTTGGTATCAACAATTGCGATAATCGGAATGCCTAACTTCTTTGCTTCCTGAACTGCAATTCTTTCCTTGCGTGGGTCTACAAT
The DNA here is from genome assembly GCA_045615965.1 of Acutalibacteraceae bacterium. Classification (GTDB taxonomy): domain Bacteria; phylum Bacillota; class Clostridia; order Oscillospirales; family Acutalibacteraceae; genus UBA737. The sequence goes on along the minus strand of JAZLFV010000040.1, from coordinate 2,067 downwards.
AAAGAGGGCGCTCGGAATCTTTGTCATATTCTGGATACCGCCGATGAATTTTTCGAGCTTTTCAATCTCAAGCTCTAACTTAACAACTTCCTTTTTGGGGAGAAGGTCAAATGTGCCGTCATCACGCATACCACGGAGCTGTTCAAGACGTGCGATTCTTGTGCGGATGGTGGTGAAGTTTGTGAGCATACCGCCGAGCCATCTTGCGTTAACAAAAGGCATACCGCAATGCTCTGCCTCTTCCTTGATGGAATCCTGAGCCTGCTTCTTTGTGCCTACGAAAAGGATATCGCCGCCTTCAGCCGCAATGTCACGAACGAAGATATAAGCTTCGTTTAACTTCTTAACGGTTTTTTGAAGGTCGATAATGTAGATGCCGTTACGCTCTGTGAAGATGTAACGTGCCATTTTGGGGTTCCAACGCCTTGTCTGATGCCCGAAATGAACACCGGCTTCAAGAAGTTGTTTCATTGATACTACTGCCATAATAAATTCCTCCTGAGGTTTTACCTCCATCATGCCAAAACACGGTAAATCGCCGCAAGTATCAAACGGCAACACCCAACCGAAACGGCATAATGTGTGTATTATTTTGCCATCATTACACGATAGCTGATATAGTATACCACAATGTCTTTCAAAACGCAAGCATTTTTTTAACGATTTTTAACAGGCGGTTTTTAACCGGACCGTTTATCCTCTTATATAAAGTGTTCGTGTGTTGCGGTGCATATAAACTCCGAGTACAAGCCCCACACCCATAAATATACACAAAAGTGAGGTTCCGCCTGCACTGAAGAAAGGAAGTGTAACACCTATAACCGGCAATATATTAGTACACATTCCCACATTTATGATTATCTGCGCAAAAATCATGGCAAAAAATCCCACACATATAAGCTTGCCGCTGTCCTTTCTGCAGATTGCCGCAATTCTTAATGTTCGTAAAGCAATAGTCGCCAAAAGCAAAAGAAGCAGCATAATACCCAAAAAGCCGAGCTCTTCACCTATACTTACAAATATGAAATCGTTTTGCCCCTCCGGAACACCTCCCGACTGGGTTAGTATCCCTTTAAAAAGACCTGTGCCGGAAAATCCGCCGTTGGCAAGCGCCATTCTTCCCCTATACTGCTGATAGGTAGCTCCCTTTATATCCGCCTCAACATTGAATACGCTTAATACTCTTGTTCTTTGGTCATCATTCATAACAAAGAAATAAACAAGCGGTGATGTAACCGCAAATGCCGTGAATGCCGCCAAAAAGTATTTCCACGAAACACCTGCGGCATAAAGCATACAAAGCACTATAACGGCAAACACAAGCGCCGTTCCGTCATCACCCTGAAAATGAATGAGCAGTACCGGGAAAGCACCGTGCATGCAGGCGGGAATAAGATATTTAAACTTATTAATATTCGGCTTTATTTTACTTAAATGTGCCGAAAATGTTACGATAAAACAGATTTTTAAAAGCTCTGCCGGCTGAAAGGTCGTAAATCCCAAATCAAGCCATGCTTTATCGTCTGTGCCCTCAGGCGCAAAACCGATAAAGAATGTTAAAATAACGGGGATTATGCCTACTATTGCCAAAATATACCATCTGTTTATAAATGTTTGAAAATCAAACGCCGAAATAAGTATGGCAAGACATATTCCGAGAAACAGCGAAATGGCTTGTACAAGAAAAGGTCTTGATGTGCCTAAATATCTTGTGGCGCTGTAAACCGCCAGACAGCCGTAACCCGAAGCTATGATACAAAGTGAAATAAGCAGTTTATCGGTTTCCCGAAAAAAGTCTGCAATTTTTGAAAATATTGAATTCATTTTTTCACCACTTATTTTTTATATTTTTGTTGTAAAACGAGATAAGGAACGGAACCGAAATTATACAGGTTAACAGGTCGGCAACGGGCTGTGCAAGCTCAACGCCCACCCTGCCTAAAATCATTGGCAAAGCAAGAATGACCGGAACAAAGAAAACTCCCTGCCTGCAGCTTGCAAGAAATGTTGCCTGCTTTTTAAATCCCAAACATTGATATGTTACATTTACATAGGTTGAAAGCGCCA
>JAZLFV010000039.1:0-3893 GCA_045615965.1 Acutalibacteraceae bacterium | reverse complement strand
GCTCTGCCAAAACTTCTCTCGCATTTTCCTTTAAATCGTGACCTTTTGAAAGCTCAACAAAATAATCATCCGAAAGCCTTTTTGTATCGGCTTTTAAACCCATTTCGTTTAAAAGAGTAATAAACCTGTTTTCAAATATTTCTTCCCGCTTTATTTTGCCGCGCTCGTATTTGCTCCAATACATTGCGTTTATTTCCGAATATCGCTCTGTTGTGGCATCGTCAAACGGAAGACCGTTCATTTTAAGCGCCGCCTTAACCGCAACCTTCTCGCTTTTGAAAAAATCAAAGACCGTGCCGTCAAGGTCGATAAGAAGTGTAGTATAGTTTTTCAAAGTTCTTTTGCCAAATCCTTAATATATTCTTTAAATTCTTCACCGATTTCGTTATGCTCTAAGGCAACCTCAATGTTAGCTTTTAAAATGCCCAATTTATTACCCATATCATAGCGTTTACCCGAAAATTCTATACCCATCATATTGCCGTTTCTTGCCAATACCTTCATAGCATCGGTAAGCTGAAGCTCGTTTCCGGCGCCAAGGGGTGTTTTTTCAAGAATTGCGAAAATCTCGCTTGAAAGCACACATCTTCCAAGCACCGAATAGTTTGAAAACTTCTCTTCAATCTTTGGCTTTTCAATCATATCGGTAACCTCAAAAAGCTTTTCTTCAACCTGATTGACTTTAAGTGAACAGTATTTAACAAGCAATTCATCGGGAACGGGTTTAACACCTACGACACTCTTACCGTATTTCTCATAAACATCGCAAAGCTCACCGATTGCAGGAACTTCGCCGATTATAACATCGTCACCGTAAAGCACCGCAAACGGCTCATCTCCCACAAATTCCTTTGCACGAAGCACTGCATCGCCCAAGCCTTTTGTTTCACGTTGCCTTATGTAATAAATATTAGCCAGATTTGCCGTATTCTCAAGGGTTTTAAGCATTTCGGTATTTCCACGTTTTTTGAGCATATATTCAAGCTCTATCGAATGGTCAAAATGGTCTTCTATAACGCCCTTGCCCCTGTTTGTAATTATCAGTATATCGGTTATTCCGGCGTTTACCGCTTCTTCAACAATATACTGAATGGCGGGCTTATCAACGATAGGCAACATTTCCTTAGGCAATGCCTTTGAAGCGGGCAAAACCCTTGTTCCGAGACCTGCGGCAGGTATAATCGCTTTTTTAATTTTCATAAAAATACTCCTATTAAATATATTTTTTGTATTCAGATAAAACCCAGAATAATTTCCGGAAGAAAATTCATAATCGCATATCCTAAAATAAGCCATAAAAGACTTACTCCGCCTTTTTTACGCATATCGGCTTCGATATCTTCGCTGTTTTTCTTTATTTCCTTTACGGTTTTAATTGTATGATTTCTGTAAAAATAATCACCCAAAACTCCCATTATAATGCTTTGAGCCAGTATAAGCACCGCAGCAATCATGGCAATGTAAAACGGAAGTCCTAAAAAGTCTTTTGGGTTATCAGCCATAAAGCGTGCCATCTTCATCGTGTTGCCCGACACCTCATCCAAGACTTCTAATTTTTCAAAAATACTCATTGCATAATCAATATATTGGCTCATAATAACATTAAGCGATACGGTTAATGCCATTAAAAATGCACCGAGCTTATACATTTTTCTCGAAATTGCCCAAAGCGCAGGAAAAAACAGAGCAAAAATATTCAGAGAAGTTTTTTTACCGTTTTTCATCCTTTCAAATTTAGGAATATAGCGGTGAGAGTTAGACATAACAAATTGCTTCGCTTCGTCCGCCGTAACACCTTCGCCCAAATCGGTATCCGCCGGAACACCGCCCAAAAAATCGAAAGATACAAATCTTCCGCCGAATTTTATACCGTTTGGTGTTCTGCAATCCGGGCAGGCAGGCTCGTTTGCATCGTAAAGCCTGCCGCACATAGGACATTTCACCTTTACTCCCGTGCCGAAATCCGCATTGCTTTTTTTCTCGTTATCCTCAAAGCTGTTTTCTTCTGCTTTAGGCTTACCGTCCTTTTCAGAATCGTACTGCTTATCTGTTCCGTGCAAATCCTCAAGCGCACAATGACCCAAGCTGTTGTAACAGCTCCTGTGATGCGGAGCTCCGCATTCGGGGCAAAATACTATATCATCGTCATCAAAAAGATATGCCTTGCATACCTTACACTTTTTTCCTTCTATGCTGAAACTCATATAAACGAACCTCTGTAATCATCCAATTTTTCAAAAACGCCGTCAAAATATTCTTCACCGTAGTTATGAAATTCACCGTTTTCTATCATACTGTTAAGTATATCGAAGGTCACCCATTTTGCCGAGGCAACCTCACTTTTCTGAACCACCAGCTCATCAGCCGGCGTATCAACCGTTATAGCCCACACATCAAGAAAAGAATTTTTCCTTTTAAGTCTTAAAAGCTTTATAAGGTTATCCTTATCGGAGGTTATTCCAAGCTCTTCAAAGAGTTCTCGCTTCGCCGCTGTAAACGAGCTTTCTCCCGAAATTGCCGCACCGCCTGTTGCCGCCCATTCGCCCGGCATCAGCTTTTTATTATCGGAGCGGCGCTGAATAAGTACTTTTCCGTCACTTGAAATAATCCAGATATGAACAACTAAATGATATTCTCCCGGTTTTAAAATAACGTTTTTCCTTAAAACCGTTCTTCCGGTGGGTCTGCCGTTTGAATTTAAAATATCCCATCGCTCGGTAATCATACTTTTTTTACAACCTCGCCGCTGTTTTTATAAATGCTGTTTTCAGCTATATATCCTCTTACCATAGAAAGAGGATAAACATTTGTGTGCATACCTACAACCGTGCCGGGATTCAAAACGCTTCCGCATCCTATTTCGGCATAATCACCTAAAAATGCGCCGATTTTCCGCATCCCCGTTTCGATTGTTTCGTTGCCGACCTTTATCTTTATGTTTGTTCTGTCTGATTTAATATTAGATGTAACCGCACCGGCACCCATATGAGAATGAAATCCCAAAATTGAATCGCCGACATAATTATAGTGCGGTACCTGAACATTATTAAATATTATGACATTTTTTATCTCTGTTGAATTACCGACAACACAGTTATCGCCGATAAAGGCGTTACCTCGGATAAAGGCACAATGCCTCACTTCGGTATTTTCGCCTATAATACAAGGACCCGTTATATCCGCTGTGGCGGCAATCCTTGCACTTTTGGCGGCAAAGACTCCCTCGCCTATCTCATCATACAAATTCGAATCGAGTGTTTTTGAATACTCAATTATAAAATCCTTTATATGCGGTAAAACCTCATAAGGATATTTATACTTTCCGATAAGCGAAGCCGCCTTGGTGTTTTCAAGCGAAAACAGGCTTTTTATTTCTATTTCTTTCATAAATTTCCCCCGAAAAAAGGTAAAAATCATAATCAACGCAAAATTCCACAACTATATTATAACAAATATTTTCAGATTTTTCAACTTTTTGTATTTTACTATTGTAAATTTGTCAATTTTATATTATACTATAAATGGAAATTGTATATTGAACCGTGCGAATGGGCGGGTCCTGTGTGACGGGAAGCTGTGAACCATGTCAGGCGGGGAACCGAGCAGCATTAAGCGGTCTATTCCGTGCACGCAGTAAATCGGCTCATTCGTGCGGTTCAGCATACAATTTATTTTTTTATGCGAAGAGGTGCGTTTTATGGCTTATCAGGCGCTTTACAGAAAATACCGCCCTGCCTGCTTTTCGGATGTTTACGGTCAAGAGCATATAACCGAAACATTGAAATCCGAAATAGAATCGGGCAAAACGGTGCATGCCTATTTGTTCACGGGAACAAGAGGAACGGGTAAAACCACCTGCGCTAAAATTCTCTCGAAGGCGGTAAACTGTTTGA
>JAZLFV010000038.1:0-2530 GCA_045615965.1 Acutalibacteraceae bacterium | reverse complement strand
GAAAGTTTTTATCTTCACAAAGAATAATAATATTCGGATTTTCTTTACTCATATTGCTCGGCACATTGTTGCTGATGATTCCGATTTCTTCAAAAGGGAATACTTCGCTTGTAAATGCGCTTTTTACCGCAACCTCGGCTTCATGTGTTACTGGTCTTGTGGCGTTTGATACGGCTACACATTTTACGGTTTTCGGTAAAATTGTTATTATTTCACTTATTCAGATAGGCGGTATGGGCGTTGTAACAATGGCGGTGCTTATAGCAAAACTCGGCGGAAAAAGAGTGGGACTTGCAGGCAGAAGTGTTTTGCAGGATTCTATTTCTGCTCCGAGCTTGGGTGGTATAATGTCGCTGACGGGCTTCATAATAAAAACGGCGCTTGCTATCGAGCTTATAGGTGCGCTTGCTCTTGCAATTCCTTTTGCTTTGAAGTACGGCACTTTCACCGGTATAGGCTATGCACTTTTTCATTCAGTTTCTGCATTCTGTAATGCAGGATTTGATATTTTGGGGAATAAGCCGAAATTTTCGTCACTATGCATTTATGATGACAGTATCACTGTTAATGCTATAATAATGTTGCTTATTATAGTGGGCGGAATCGGATTTTTAACATGGGACGATTTTAAGAAGCATAAATTTCACTTTAAAAAATACCGTATGCAAACAAAAGTTGTGCTTGTGTTTACGCTTATTCTGATATTCTTACCGGCTCTCTTTTTCTGCTTTTTCGAGTTTTCGGGTTACGGATTGAAAAAACGTATTTTAGCTTCGCTTTTTCAGTCAGTAACACTTCGTACAGCCGGATTCAATACTGTTTCCTTTGATGCAATTTCGGAATCGGGAAAGCTTGTAATGATATTATTGATGCTTACAGGCGGTTCTCCCGGCTCAACGGCAGGCGGTATGAAAATAACTACCGTTGCGGTAATGTATTCGGCGGTTGTTTCGGTGTTTAAAAGAAAGAAAAGCAGCGAGCTTTTCGGCAGAAGAATACCCGATAATATTTTGAAAAATGCAGCGGCTGTTTTTGCACTTTATATTTCTCTTTTTTTGAGCGCCGGTATAATAATAAGTATGAGCGAGGGCTTGCCGCTTATTGATTGCCTTTTTGAAACGGCTTCGGCAATTGGTACGGTTGGAATTACGGCGGGAATAACGCCAACGCTTATGATATCTTCAAAGCTTATTCTTGTTGCGCTTATGTTTTTGGGCAGAGTAGGGGGCTTAACGCTTGTGTTTGCCGCATTCTCCCAAAGTGATTCCGAGGCACTTCTTCCATCGGAAAATATTACAGTAGGGTGATTAACTATGAAATCAGTATTGCTTATCGGTGTCGGAGGGTTTGGAAAAAACCTTGCCGAAAAACTATCCGAAATGAAGCACGAGGTTATGGCAATTGATGAAGACGAAAACCTTATTAACGATGTTTTACCGCTTGTTACAACGGCACAAATAGGAGACAGCACCGATATTGATGTACTTTCAAATATAGGCGTTGAAAGCTTTGATGTTTGCTTTGTAACTATAAGGCATAGCTTTCAGGATTCGCTTGAAACAACATCGCTTTTAAAGGAGCTTGGGGCTAAAAAGGTTGTATCATTCGCTTCAAACGATGTTCAGGAAAAATTCTTGCTTAGAAACGGAGCAGATGCAGTAATATACCCCGAAAAGCAGTTGGCAGCCTGGTCGGCGATGCGCCATACAACTAACAATATTTTCGATTATGTAAAATTAAACGAAGAGTTTTCGATGTTTGAGGTTGGCGTTCCGGATTCTTGGCAGGGCAGAACGGTATCGGAAATTGCAGTAAGGCAAAAACACGGCATAAATATTATCGGAATTAAGAAAAATAATTTGCTTGATGTTACCATTTCTGCCGATACCGTAATTTCGGGTGATGAGCGTTTACTTGTTGTCGGCAGTATAAAAAGCGTTCGAAAATGCTTTGATGTGTAAAGCATTAAAATATTTAATATAATCAAACAATCAGAAATAATTAATAGCCGTTTTAAGGGAATTTTTCTTGACAAAACCTTAATGTTGGCTTATAATTTGTTAGGTATTTATAAAGTTTTTTTATTGGAGGAATTTTAATATGGTAAGTGCCGGAGATTTCAGAAATGGTGTAACTTTTGAGGAGGACGGTCAAGTTCTTCAGGTTGTTGAATTTCAGCATGTTAAACCCGGTAAAGGCGCAGCTTTTGTAAGAACAAAAACAAAGAATGTTATTACAGGTGCGGTTGTTGAAAAATCTTATAACCCAACTGCAAAGTTTCCAACTGCTTTTATTGAGCGCAAGGATATGGAATATTCTTATAACGATGGCGACCTTTATTATTTTATGGACCAGGAAACATACGATATGGTTCCGATTAACAAGAGCGAGCTTGGCGATAACTTCAAGTTTGTTAAGGAAAATATGGTATGCAAGATTTTGTCTTATAAGGGAAAAGTATTCGGTGTAGAACCGCCTACATTTGTTGAGCTTGTTGTATCTCATACAGAACCCGGATTTGCAGGCAACA
>JAZLFV010000037.1:0-2189 GCA_045615965.1 Acutalibacteraceae bacterium | reverse complement strand
ATAACCGCCTTTGATGTCATTGGTCTTGTGCTTATCTGCTTCGTGCTTCCCGCAATTTTAAGCGTAATTTTCTGCGAAATCATGCGTAAACTCTGCAAAATCAAAGAAAACGATTTAAAGCTTGATTTATAAAATACGGCGGCGAAAAAGGATTACACCCGTATGAACGCGCAGAGCGAGGCAATGAAATACTTCGACGCTCTGACGGAGAATGTTGACCGCCTTACTCAGCTTTTTGCCGAGGGATTGAACGAGATAGGCAACCGCACCGAAACGGAAAACATAAAAAATACCGCCGAAGATGGCGGTGTAAAGTTTGATTCACGATTTGATGAATATGAAAAGACTATATCAGCTGAAGATGTTAAAAACCTTCATAATCTTTTCAATACAAGAAAAAGTATTAATGACTTTTCTGCGTCAGAAATTGAGGCAACACAGAAATGGGCATATAAATTTTATAAAGAACTCGGTTCAAAATCTCCTTTCTTCCGTGCGTGGTTTGGCGATTGGAGAGCAAATGATAAATCTTTTGTAAAAATAGTAGATGTTCCTACAATCAGTATTAGCGATGCGGTACTTAACTATGGAAATTATAATATCGCAGATACAAATTGGAATGTCTATGCAGGGAAAGTATTAAATGACGATACAAGACATCATAGCGGTGGAAATAGAGTTAATGTAAAATCTTTAAATGCAATTAAAGAGATATTGTATAATTCTTTATTGTTTGATACCGTTGTATCAAACAAAGATAAGAATAAAAAATCAAATAATACTGCTTTTCTTCACAAATTATATACATTAGTTTCATATGACCAAAAGCCATATATCGCTAAAATAACAGTAGAAGAATTTTATAATGAAACAAGTAAGGATGTTTCAAAGCGTGCGTATAACCTTAAAGCTATAAAAATAGAACCTGCCGGTGGACAAATTGGAAATAATTCCTCCTCGTCAATACCTGACACAGATTCCATGATTAGTGTATCAAATTTATACGCACTTGTCAAGCAGTATGATAAGGATTTTACGCCCGGTAAGGCAGTTGCATCCGAATTGCTTAACCCAGACGGTACACCTAAAGTGTTATATCATCAGACAGGTAATGATTTTACTGTATTTGACTTAAACCGTGAGGGCGCAGGCACATACGACGATGAAACACCGATAGGAATATTCCTTAAAGATTCTGCTTCTGATATCGGTTTGCGTGGCAAAAAGCAAATGGCTTTGTATGCAAGTATGAAAAATCCGCTTGTTGTCAATGACAGGGCAGAGCTTATGAAGCAGTTAAGGCAAAATGTTGATTTCAAAGATGTAAACGATTTAAGAATACAGACAGACAAAGAATACAAGGAAAAGTTTGAAAAGGCAAAAACAGAGTTTGTTGATTTCCTTACAAACTGGCGTAAAGAAAATCCCAATGCTAAAAGGTCAGATATATATAATGACCCTGAATTTGAAAAAGTTTTTGAAGCAGAGGACAACATAACATCAGAATGGCACGAAAAAATAAACGATATATCTGTTGAGGCTAAAAGAATTATAACAGATATTTTGAAAAATGAGGGCTATGACGGCGTTATCATGAAAAATGATGTGGGCTCGTTTGGTCGAAAAACAAGCGCATATATCGTTTTTAACGAAAATCAAGTCAAATCTGCAACAGACAATATCGGCACATTTTCAAGTGATAATAATGATATACGCTATTCCGACCGTGATGTGGAGCTGAAAAAGCAATATGAGAAAATCAACCGTCAGCTGGAACGCGAAAATTCACAGCTTCGTGAAGATGTGAAGAACCTGCGCGAGCTCAACCGCCTGCAGGGCAAGGTTACGGGCGGCAAGGTGTTCAAAGGCACATCGATTCAGTCCGTCGGCAGGCAGACAAACTTAATCAACCGAATTGTAACAGCTATATGCGTTATAATATAAAAAAATCAAGGAGGATTTTTATGCAGTACAAAATAGTAGGAGAACCTTTAAGCGCGGTTATCTGTGATGTTCAGCAGGGCGAAACGCTCATCACCGAAAAGGGCTCAATGAGCTGGATGTCCCCAAACATGAAAATGGAAACCACCACAAACGGCGGTATCGGCAAGGCACTCGGCAGAATGTTCTCGGGCGAATCAATGTTCCAGAACAGATACACCGCTCAGGGAGGTCCCGGTCAGATTACA
>JAZLFV010000036.1:0-3594 GCA_045615965.1 Acutalibacteraceae bacterium | reverse complement strand
CGTAATTATCGAAAGACTGTGAAATGGCACAAGAGCTGCCGTCAACGCCCCAACCCTGATATCCATAATTATTTGTTCCGGTGACCCATGTCTGACCGTCGCCGTCTGAGTCGAAGTGCGTCCATCCCTCTGCGATAAAGTCAGTCTCGAAATTGAAGGAGTACGGAAGGGTTTTTACGGTGGGGGTGTCTTCAAACTCCGCCTTAACAGTGACTGCATAAGCAGGCATAGTGAACTGATATTTTCCGTCAGTCTGCTTTTCGTTGATTATTGTTTCCGGCTCGGCAGGAGTAATTGCAGATGAGGTATATGTGCCGTCATAATCTTTTTTGGCATTTGTGGATGTATATTCAATGCTTGTCAATACATCATCGTACATATTGAATTTTAGCGTTCCGTTACTTATCGAGGCGGGGTAACAATTTTCTCCCGCTATTACTTCGGTTGTTGTTGCATCTACAGATTTATAGCCGTTGCTTGACATGAAGATTAAGTAAGCATTATTATTTAAAGGATATACGAACACACGTCCATCGCTTTCATTAACCCAAGCATCAAGCGGAGCTACAGGCTTTGATCCTCCGGATGAATCTTCCGGGAATCCCTCAACCGTGGCAAGAACATCTGCTATGGTACTGATTGTCTCTGCTTCCGGAACAACGGTCAGCGATTTGAGCTGATAGCCCGTTGCCGGATTGACCGTGACCGTTACGGTATCGCCCTCTGACGCAGAGGTCTTGTCAATAGTGATATAACCGTGATTTGTTTCTTTGGCACTTTCCGGCGTCCCGTTGGCGATGGCGTAGGTAGTTCCCGTAGCAAATGCCGTCATCGGAACGAGCGTCAGCAACATCAAAATCGCCAAAAATAATGCTAATATTCTTTTTTTCATAACCAATCATCCTTTCGAAAAAACATTTATTTTCATTTTTTTATTTCTTTGTGAAATCAAACTGTAATCCCTTTTCGGGAGTGTGCCTTAAAGCCCAGCAACGCACAAAGGTTATCTGTCAGCGACAGAATTTCCAAATCTGCTCTCACTCCTTCCGAGACAAATTTATCGTAAAAAGGGTATAAAATCCCCTGCCCATAAATATACAAAGTTATTATAGCATATTTTCCTTTTAATTACAAGTGTTTTCAACACTTTTTCTGCGGATTCAAGGAACATTCTCTAAACTAACAATTATCATTTTTACAAATATAAAAGCCCCCTTTCAGAATCAAGATTTATTCTTGACTCCAAAGAGGACTTTTGCTTTATTATCGGCATCTGCATTTCCGGGTCTTAAAATGGGATAAACTCCGGAATTGCTTCCGCATTAAAACAGAATTTTGTTTACTATTTGTTCATATTTGATTTTAGATTTTTAACAGTTGATTTGCCGGGTCAAAAATAGGGTGTTTTTCCCTATTTTTGACCCATTTTCGACTACATTATACCATATTTTCGCTAAGATGCATCCTTTATTTCGCCTTTATTTGCAACACTTTGTGCGGTTTCAAGCATGTTTTCGGCAAATATGGCGTAGCCGGTGGTGGGATCATCGACCAAAACGTGCGTAATTGCACCAATCAGCTTGCCGTTCTGTATTAATGGTGAGCCACTCATTCCTTGGATTATCCCGCCGGTTTGGTTTAAAAGCGATTTATCGGTTACTGTTACTGTCAGATTTTGGGTTTTTGAATCAATTTCGTTTATTTTTATTCTGCAGGAGTATAACTTTGGCTTTTCGCCTGATACTGTGCAAAGTATCTGTGCTTCTCCCTCGGTTACATCCTGCTTATATGCCACAGGGGTAAGTGTTGATACCTCTAAATCACAGCATAAATTTCCGTAGACTCCGTTCTGCTTGTTTATAAGGTTATCGCTTATCTGTTTATAAACAAATTTACCTTTAAGCTCGCCCGGCTCACCCTTTTCACCCTTTTGATATGAAATTATTTCCGCTTCCAGCATTTCTCCCGAATCAATTTTCAGTATATCGCCGGTATCATTATCGCATATTCCGTGACCGAGTCCGCAGACAATACCGTCTGCCGGACTGTAAAATGTGAGTGTTCCTATACCTGCGGAGCTGTCACGCACCCATATACCGGCTTTAAATCCGCCTGTTTTTTTATCGGCTACCGGTGTAACGCTGATTTCCTTTTCTTTTTCGTTGCGCAAAATGCGGAATTTCATAGCCTTGCCCTTACTTGATGCAACCAGATTTGATAAATCCTCGTTAGTATTTATCGTTTTTCCGTTTACCGATTTTATATAGTCGCCGACCTTTAGCCCTGCCTTTTCGGCAGGGCTTTTTTCTCCCTCTTCGGTTTCGACTTTGCTTAACTCAATTACCAAAACGCCGTCTGTATAAAGCTTCATACCGAAAGGATTTCCAAGCACGGCAACATGCATTTTATCCACAACCTGCACGGTTGTGCTTGAAAACGGAATTACACCGAACATTTTTAAATCGACCTTATATGTTTCCCCTGCTTTTTTATTATTTGAATTACCCTTGTCTTTTGTGTTGAAAACAGCCTTTATCGGAACAGGCGAATTAACCGAAAAAGTATCCGAAATACCTATTTTATAGCTATCCGAGATATCATCCTTTAGTGTATAAATCAGAACAAACACCATTGTTGCAAGCACAAAAAAGACAAAAAAGAAAAATTTGAATATGTTCTTAAAAATTTTCACATTTCCCACCTCTAAATTTATTTTTACCGAAAGAATTTAAAAAAGTATGGGAAAATAAAGAAAAAAGTCTGCAAAAAATGCAGACTTAAAGCTTAAAAATAACTATTTGTAAATATTTTCTATTTGCTCGGCTCTTGTTTTAATCATTTCACGCACATATTCAGGACTTTCGACCTCAAACTTACTTCCGAAATTCATAACAAATGTTATAAAAGCATCGCTTACAACTGCTTCGGCAGTAAAAGAAAAATGCGTTTCAGTGACATTTCTTATGAATATTTTATTTCCAAAACGGTCGATAATCTGCTCTAAAAGCGAAATATCAGCCTTAAAATCAATATTATCGGTTTTTCCGCCGTACATACTAAAAAGATTTTTGGTATAATCGGCAATATCAAATGTTTCCTTATACTTGCTGACTTCTTTAAAGGGGCGTGCGTCCTCATCTGTTATTTCAACAGAGCGTATGCGGTCTATCCTGAAATGCACAAGATTATCATACTTTTCGTAGTTTCCCACAAGGTAGTAGTGGTCATCCTGCCATGTTTGGGCATATGGGCTTATTTTTCTTTGGCGGTAAACGGTTTTTATCTCCCGTGAGCTGCTAAGCTCCCTTACCCCATAGCGAAATGTTATCTTCTTTTTCTCCTTTATCGCCCTCGATATTGCATCAATATTATAAAAAATTTCTTCGTTGGTACATTTTGAATCGGAATCAATATAAATTCCAATCTCCTTACCCGCTGCCTTTTGGTATATGCTTAAAAAGTTTTGAAGCTTTGAAACTAATTCCCTTGATTTTTTAGGTGTTATGAATTTTGCAGTTCTTACAGCATCGGCGAGCAGATATATTTCAGGGGTTTCAAACTCTCTTGATGCCAAAAAATACCCCGATTTCGGAA
>JAZLFV010000035.1:0-3056 GCA_045615965.1 Acutalibacteraceae bacterium | reverse complement strand
ATTTTACAGTTGTGCCTTTAACATCGGCAGGTATAGCTCCATAAGGGTTTCCAAGTGGCTGAAGTTTTTCACCCTCACTATTATCAGCTACATAAACTTTATTATCTGCCGAATCAGAATTTCCCGATTTTCCTGAGCCCTCCGTGCCATTAGACTCAACAGCAGCACTATCACCCTCTTCAATAATTTCGCCTTCGGTATATTCAGTTTCTTCTAATATCTCATCGGCTTTCTTACCGCAAGCGGAAACGGAAAGAACAATTGCAAGGGATAAAATAATGCAAAAAATGTTAAAAATTTTCCTTTTCATAAATAAACCTCCAAAATTATATATAATCAAACGGCATAAGCCGAATAATTAACCTGTTATACCGACTCTGTCAATGCTCTTGATGAATTTCTTTTGAACGAAGATATACATAATAAGCATCGGAGCTACAAAAGCAAGACAAGCCGCAAGAATAATTGCGTTTGCTCGTGGCGAGCCCCAAATTCCAAGCAAAGTCAAACCGTCTTGAATATTTGAAAGTGTAACTGCCGTTGTATATCTGCCGGTAAGATACATAACCGCATAGGAATAATCGTTCCAATGCCAAATAATTGAGAATATAAATACAGTAAAGATAACAACACTTGACGACGGAATCGCAATGGAAATAAATGTCCGGAACGGTCCCGCACCGTCAATCCAGGCAGCTTCCTCTAATTCATAAGGTAAGCCCTTGAAAAACTGCATATAAATATAGATAAGTATTCCTGATTTAAGACCTACACCGAAAAGTGAAGGCATCCAAAACGGTAAAACCGTATTAAGTATGTTAATATTTATCTTCGTCCCGAAAATATCGTTTATTAACGGAACCAATCCCAAAAAGCTGAAATTTGAATAGTTTACGGTTGAAGACAAAACTACCATCTGTTCCGGAACAACAATCATAAGAATAAGGAATGCTATAAGAAGTTTTTTGCCCTTAAACTTAAACCTTGAAAGACCGTAAGCCGCAACAGCACAGGAACCTACCTCAAATAAGGCACTTACCACTTCAAACAAAATTGTGTTCAAAATTGAATTCTTAAAATCAAGCGCCTTAAAAGCATATTTGAAATTATCAAGGGTCATTGAAGGAGAAAACCAAACTATAAGAGGATTTCTTATGGCTTCCTCTGTTTTTACGGCATTTGTAATAATATGAAGCAACGGGAATATTACCAAATATCCAATCGCAGTAAGAATAATTATTCTAAAGGCGCTCAAACAAAAGCTTATCGCTTTGTTTTTTGCTTTTTCGGAAGAAATTTTCTTAAAGTTATATTTCATAATTTCCTCCTATTCCCAACGCTTGAGGCATAACTTGTTGTAGATTAACATTATCAGTCCCAAAACAAGTCCGATTATTATAAAGTAAACCCATAGCATTGCACCGCTTATTCCGTATTCAAGCAAATTCATCTGATTGTATGCCTCTGCCATAATAACATTGCTTTTTGCTGTCATTATATCAACCGAAATATATACGGAAACCAATAGGATTACCCTTGATAACATAGGAAGCGTTATAAACCAAAATTCTTCCCATTTTGTTGCACCTTCAACCTTTGATACTTCATACAATGTGTCAGGTATCGTTTGTAATCCGGCAATAAACAAGACGACGGGGATACCGCATTTCCAAATAGTATCAAAAATATTTGCCATAGCGTCAGATAAATATGTCACCAATTCTTCCGGCAAACCAACCCGTTTTATCAGTGAATCAATATCTATCATATTTGAAGACATTGACTGTGAAACTCCCGTCATAGCCAAATCTTCATTGCTCATCGTCAAATAAAGATGTTCAAGAACCACGCCCGAAGCAATTATTACAGGTAAAAAATAAATTGCACGGTAGAATGTTCTTCCCTTAAAATTGCCGTTTAGCAACAGCGCAAGACAAAGACTCAATATTAAAACAACCGGAAATGTTGCCGCAAAGTCTTTAAGAGCAAGCGGAAGATTTTCAATATATGTAGGGTCTTTGAACAAAATATACTTATAATTTGCAAGCTTTACATTCTGGAGAACAAGACCTTTCTCACCTACCGAAACATTGGAAAAGGAAAACAGTATTGACTGAACAAGCGGAATAATAAAGAATAGTAAAATGCCGACAACCCAAACTGCTACAAATCTATAACCGTATCGGCTTTTTATTTCTTCTATTCCGTGCATTTTCTTCTTTTTAGCCATGCTGTTTATCCCTCCTTTGTTATGAAACTGTTTGCTTTTACCGTTACATCGCCGTCACTTAACTGCGCATCGGTATAATTTACATACACCGTTACCCCGTTATTATAGGTTATTTTACGAAGTCCGTTTTTAAGTATGGTATGTTGTTTAATAGATGAATTTTTAATTAAATCATAATATGGCTTATAATTATTAACCTCGGATATAATCCTATCCTTAACACCGCTTAAATAAGTAGCATAAAGGGTATTTTCAGACGAATTCAAAAGTTTAGTTGTGTATTTTTTATTAACGGTGTATTCAAGTCCCGTGCCGCCTTCGGCAGCTTTAAGTATTGCATAAGTATCATTTGTTTCCAAATTCACCGAAGTATTATAAATTCCGACTCTTGAGCCGAATACCATTTGATAAAACGGTATTTCCTCATCAATCATTTTACCTTTTGAGGTTTGCGTCGGAGCATCCATTATATAATCCGATAGTGCAGAATAATACTCAAAAGCACCGTTTGAAACTATTGTTTTACCTTTGAATTTTGAAAGAATTTTTTGAACTGTATTTCCCATTCCGGCTTTGGCAAAATATTCTCTGTTACCATAATCTGAATAGGCGTTTACTCCGAGTGTTGAGAGACTTAATGTATTAAGACTTCCCTTATTAACATATTTAAGTAATTTATCGGCAGCGCTCTCAAGCTTATATCTGGATAATAAATAGTAACCGGGTATTGCCTTGTTCGGTGAAAGCAAAGCCACCTGATAAAAGTTTTGTTCCACCTTATCATCTGTCGTAGAACGAGCTGCATTTTTACCGACAGAAAAACCGT
>JAZLFV010000034.1:0-10749 GCA_045615965.1 Acutalibacteraceae bacterium | reverse complement strand
GCCGTTGAACCGGTTGGAGTTGAAACGATTATGCCGTCTGCCCGATAATGAATGTTATCATTCTCAATTCCTGCACAAACATCAATTATTCTTGAAATAAAACCGCTTGTAATCACAACATCGTTAAGTGCCTTATATGAGAATGTTTCACCCGTTTCATCGGTTACACATACATCAAGCATCATTCGCTTTTCGGTTTTATAATCCCCCGTAAAGAGCTTTTCCAAAAGCTTATATTCACTCTGCTCAATATTTGCAAGATATCCCATTCTTCCGGCGTTAATGCCCAAAATTGGCTTTTTATATTCTGCCGCTTTTTTTGCATATCGAATAATCGTTCCGTCTCCGCCGATGGTGATGATAATATCGCCCTTTTTAAAAAGCTCCTCAGTAGGTACTGATTCGAAATGCGAACAGCAGACATTATCAGGAACATACGCTTTGATTCTGTTCGAGCTTAGAAACTCACCGATGCTTTCAAGGGTATCAAGACATCCTCTTTTATCGGTATTCGGCAAAACAGAAATTGTCATATCAATCACATCCGTTCAATTCTTTATATGATAACTCAACTGTATTTTTTGCATCAATATCCGGGTTTATTTTCGGATTATCTGCGTTTTCGATAAGCAATAAATATTCTATGTTTCCCTCCGGCCCTTTAACGGGTGAAAAATCAAGCCCCAAAACACTAAAACCATTCTCGCCGGCAAGACTTAAAACCTTTTCGATAACAGCGATATGCACCGCTTTATCCCTTACAACACCCTTTTTACCCACATTTTCCTTGCCTGCTTCAAACTGCGGTTTTATCAGAGCTACAGCTTTTGCATTTTCTTTAAGCAGAGTTTTTAAAACCGGAAAAATATGTGAAAGGGAAATAAAAGAAACATCCACGCTTGCGAAATCAAGCTTTTCGGGAATTTGCTCGCTTGTTACATATCGGAAATTTGTGCGTTCAAGGTTTACGACCCTTTCGTCTGTGCGAAGCTTCCAAGCAAGCTGACCGTATCCGACATCAATCGCATAAACCTTTTTTGCACCGTTTTGAAGCATACAATCTGTAAAGCCGCCGGTTGAAGCACCTATATCCGCACAAATGCTTTGGTTTAAATCGGGGGCAAACACATTTATTGCCTTTTCGAGCTTAAGTCCGCCTCTGCTTACATATTTAAGGGTATTTCCCCTGACTTCTATGATATCGTCTGCCTTAATATTCTGCCCCGCCTTATCGCACTTTTGGTTGTTCACATAAACAACACCTGCCATAATCAGCGCCTTGGCTTTTTCACGGCTTTCGGCAAAGCCTTTTTGAAAAATCGCATTATCAAGTCTTAATTTTTCCTGCATTACTTTACTCCGAGAGTTTTTTTCATTGATTCTATGTCGAATCCATAGCGTTTAAGCGAGGAAGAAACGCAAGCAGACGGTGTAAATTCGGAATCTATTGCATAAATTTCGTATTTACCGCCGTATTCTGCACCGTAAAGCCTTGCACCGATATGTTCGGCTATTCCGCCTTTTTTAATGCCTTCCTCAAAAAATACAATCCTTTTATATCTTGACAGCTCTTTTATAAGCTCGTCCGATATCGGGAATATTTTATTAAGCTTTATGATATCAATATCGGTATTTTCAGTTGCCTTTAAAAGATTTGAATAAAGCCTGCCGTATGTTAAAGCAACTGTATTTCCGCCATTTTTCTTTAATGTGTATTCATCAGAAAAATCTTCATCCGTTGGATTTAATTCGCATCCCCTCGGATACCTTACAGCGCATAGCTCATTATTTTGCGCAACCTTTTCTATCAAAGCCTTTAGTTCTCCGAAATAGCAAGGCGAATATATATTAATATTGGGGATAAGCGAAAGATATGAAGCATCAAAAATACCCTGATGGCTCTCCCCGTCCTCACCGACAATGCCTGCACGGTCAACAAGAAGCTTTACCGGCAGATTAGCTATCGCACAATCGTGGATAACTTGGTCAAAGCCTCTTTGCAGAAAGCTTGAATATACGGCAAAAAACGGAATCATTCCGCCCTTTGCAAGACCTGCCGCAAAGCCTACGGCGTGCTGTTCGGCAATTCCGACATCGAAAAATCTGTTGCGGTACTTTTCGGCAAAGCCGTTAAGTCCCGTACCCTCTGCCATAGCCGCAGTAATCGCACATATTTTTTCGTTTTTATCTGCAAGATTCATTAGTGTATTTCCTGCAATATCAGAAAATGTGCTTTTATGCGAAGACGGGCAACCCGTTTCAACATCAAAAGGTGATACGCCGTGATAGCTTTTGGGGCTTTCCTCTGCAAACAAATATCCCTTTCCTTTTGTGGTTATAACATGAATAACCGATGGGCGTATATATTTTTCAGCCGATAGGAAAAGGTTTTCCATTTCTTTTATATTATGACCGTCTACAGGACCTAAATAGTTATAGCCCAAGCTTTCAAAAACATTGTTTTTATAAATAAGCCTTTTAAGTGCTTCCTTAACATTAAAAATAAGCTTTGCGATTTTTGGACCTATAAACGGTATTTTACCGAGCAGTTTGGTTATTGCAAATTTAAAATCGTGGTATTTGCGGCGGTTTCTGAGCCTTGTTATCGCTCTTGACATAGCGCCCACATTTCTTGAAATGGACATTTTATTATCGTTTAAAACGATTATAAAATTACTGCGTTTTCTGCCGGCATTATTAAGACCCTCGTAAGCCATACCGCCGGTAATTGCACCGTCACCGATAACGGCAACGGCGGTTCCCTCATCGCCCGCAAGCTTTTTCGCTCTGTAAATCCCGTAGGCTACCGAAATCGAGTTACTGCTATGCCCCGTTACGGCATAATCGTGTTCGCTCTCAGAAGGTCGCATAAATCCCGAAAGTCCGCCTTCGGTTCTTATGGTTCTGAATTTTTCAAACCGCCCCGTTAAAAGCTTATGGGTATAGCTTTGATGACCTACATCAAAGATTATGGCATCTTCAGGTGAGGAAAACGCACGGTGAAGCGCAACAGTAAGCTCAACCGTTCCGAGATTTGAAGCCAAATGTCCGCCGTTTTCGGAAACTGTTTCTATTATTTCATTTCTTATTTCGTCACAAAGCAGAGAAAGCTCGTCTTTTTGAAGCTTTCTTACATCAGACGGAGATTTTATTTTATTTAAAATCTTATAATCCAAAAACCATTACTTCCCCTTTGGTCATAAATGCAACTGACCTTAATAATCACGAACAAGCAAATACTGTGTTATTTCTTTAAGTACTGTGCTGTCAAACGAAAAATCATCGAGTATTTGCAGGGCTTCATCTGTGAGGGATTTTGCGTATGCTCTGCATTCATCAAGTCCCAAAATATCAACCATTGTGATTTTTTGGTTTTTAAGGTCGCTCCCGACAGGCTTTCCGAGCTTTGTTTCATCGCCCTGCCTATCAAGGATATCGTCAATAAGCTGAAACGCAAGACCCAACTTTTCGGCATATTCTTCGGTTGCCTTAATCGCTTCTTCCTCTGCGCCGGCAAGAATTGCTCCGCAGACACAAGCCGCCTTTATAAGAGCTCCCGTTTTTAAAAGATGCGTTTCATAAAGAACTTCCCTTGTGGCTTCAAAATCGCCGCATGTATCTATTACCTGACCGCCTATCATTCCCGAAATTCCGGCATTCATTGAAAGATATGTTATCGCCCTTAAAACAAGCTTTTCATCTATCCCCATTGTTCTTGCGGCAACTCCGAAGCTCTCTGTTAAAAGCGAATCGCCTGCAAGAAGCGCCATTGCTTCGCCGTATTTTTTATGGTTAGACGGTTTTCCCCTACGCATATCGTCATTATCCATACACGGTAAATCATCGTGGATAAGCGAGTAAGTATGTATCATTTCAACGGCACAGGCAAAATTATAAGCGCAGTCATCTTCTCCGCCGAAAAGCTTATAAAATTCCAAAAGCAATATAGGGCGTATTCTTTTGCCGCCTGCAAATAAGCTGTATCTTGCCGATTCTGTAACTGTTTTATACCGGCGCTCCTCAACATTAAGAAGCATATCAAGGCGCATATCAATTTTTTCACAATAACCCTTAAGCAATATATCAATCATCGTCATTTTCCTCGCTTTCGGCATCGGTTAACGAAATGATTTTCTGTTTTGCGTTTTCAAGGTAGTTGGAGCAATCCTTTGAAAGTCTTATTCCCTTTTCAAATGCCGACAATGATTCTTCCAAGGTCAGATTGCCGTTTTCAAGAGCATTTACCGTATTTTCAAGCTCATTTATAGCCTTTTCAAAATCAAATTTTTCCATTGGTTTTCTCCTTTACATCGCAAATAAGACCGCCATCTGCCAGCAAAACCGAAATACTGTCGCCTATATCAACATCATTTGTTTTGGTAATTACTTTTTTATCCTTAGATACAACCGAAAATCCACGGGAGAGTGTTTTTAAAGGACTTAGCGCATCGAGCTCCGATAAGCATTTTGAAAACACAAGCTCATCCTTTTGAAGCCTTGAATTCATTAAACCGTTAAGTTGTTTTTTCAAATACTCGTTTTTTTGCAGCTTTTCTGCAATAACCGTTTCGGGATTTTTTATTTTCTCCGATAAAAGCTTTAAATTAAGACTTTTGTTAAGAATGAGTGCATTTATATTTCTTATAAGTCTTGTTCTTAAATTATCCTCTGCCGACCTTATTTGCAAAATATCGTCACAGGCAATCACAGCCGCCGCAGTAGGTGTTGCGGCACGGGCATCGGAAACAAAATCGCAGATTGTAAAATCCGTTTCGTGACCAACCGCCGAAATTACCGGAAATGGCGATTCGTAAATTTTTCTTGCAAGAGCCTCATCGTTAAACGGAGCTAAATCTTCAGCCGAACCGCCGCCACGGGCAATGATAACCGTATCTACACCCTGAAGTGAATATACCCTTTCAAGTGAAGAAATAATATCCTTTGCCGATTTTTCTCCCTGAACAGTAACAGGGCAGATAACAAGCTCACAAATCGGATACCGTTTTTCAAAGGTTGAGCAAATATCTTTAATTGCCGCACCCGTATCAGAGGTTAATACGGCAACCCTTTTGGGTCTTTTATTTATCGGGCGTTTGTTTTCTTCATCGAAAAGTCCTTCTTTTTGGAGCTTTTCCTTAACAAGCCTGAATGCAAGCGACAAATCGCCCTCGCCGTAGGGCATAACACTCTCGGCATAAAGCTGATACTGACCGTCTTTTTCATAAATCGAAACACGGCCCGAAACAACCACACTCATACCGTCCTTCGGCACAAATGAAGCACGTGAAGCAAATGCTTTGAACATAAGGCATTTTAAAGCGGCATCGTTATCCTTAACGGTAAAATACCAATGTCCGCTTGCATAGTGGCTTTTAAAATTGGATATTTCACCGCAGACAGAAATGTAATTAAGTCTTTTATCGCCGTCTATTAGCGATTTTACATAAAGATTTAACTGCCTTACAGAAATAACCGTATCAAGCATTTTCGTTTTGCTTTGATACCGTTGCAAGGATTCCGTTTATAAATGAAGCATCATCCTTGGTGGCATATTTTTTTGCAAGCTCAACCGCCTCGTTGATAGAAACGGAAACCGGAATATCATCCATAAATTTCATTTCAAACAAGGCAAGACGAAGTATTGCAAGTGCAGTTTTGGAAATTCTTGATATGCTCCATCCTATTGCATTCAAGGAAATTGTTTCGTCTATTAGACTAACATTTTCGTAAGCACCGAAAAACACAGACTTTATATAATCGTCTGCTTTAATATCCCTTACCTGCTCGGCAATTTCTAAAATTTCCTCGGGCGAGTCGCTTGAAAATTCCTTTTCAAAAATTAAGATAAACGCCTCTTCACGGGCTTCTTTTCTTGTCATAACACACCTACTGACAGTAAATATTTATATTTAGTTTTATTATACACTATAATAACAATTTTTTCAAGAAAATATGCAAAATAAATGAATAATATGCGAAAACCGGCAGAAATTCTTCTGCCGGCAGTAATTTTTAACTGTATTTTTTAAAATTCTGACAATTCAATTCTCTTACTTACGAAAAAAGTCTTGCAAAAAACTCCTTAAACGAATTTATGATTACCGATAAAAGACCGTATTCGCTGCGTGTTCCGAAAAGGTAAACCGAAGTTTTCGCAACACGGTCACCCACGGTCTTGGAATTTTTAGGAAGCTTTACTCCGCCGAAATAGAATGCATTGCTTTTCTTTCTGGTTTTAATTATTTCCTCTGCAGACTGAATTGTCTCAGGGTTTTCTTCATCGGGAATTTCATCAACGATTCCGTACTTTTCAGATAAATCATTATGGGCATCGGCGCCTTCGGGTTTTTTTGAGGTTTCGGAGCCGGAGCCTTTGCCGTCATCGGTCTTAACAAGCTCATCAGACTGTGTTTTTTTAACCTTTGCGCCTACCCTGTTTTCGATTTTCAGGCTTCTTACATCGTCAAGGGTAAGATAGGTTATATCCTTTTTATCGCCGCAGCGCAAACAATGCCTTGAAAGCTGCATAGTCACACCCTTTTCGGCAATACGGTCAACCGTCCAGACACTCTCGTAAGAATGACCGAGCGCATTCTTTATATCACGCTTTTCTATTGCTCCGCAATCCGGACATTTATAAACCGAATATCCGCTTTCATTGCAGTTCGGCTCCACCTTTTTCGAAAGCTCAAACGGATGAACATAGCACGGATGGTCTTTATCGCCACGAATGAGCAGAGTATCATTTGAAACGGTAGGCACATATTTATCGTGATTAAAGTTTGCAAAGCAACCGCTTAAATCCTCACCGTGAAGCATCGGATTTATATTTGCTATCGAAAACTTATAAAGTCCGGGTGTTTTGGTATTCATTTTAAACTCATATCTTACAAAAGTTCCGCTTGCAGTATAAAGATTAGCATCGCCTTCAGGCGCCCAAACAAAGCTTACATATCCGCTCTCCGGATGGTCAACTATAAGATATTTCGGAAGCCCGGCATTCACAGAATAAAATCTCGCATTCGAGTATGCAATGGTTGAAAAAATATCCTTATCGTATAAAAGCGTAAAAGTCATGGCGCCTACGCCGGGATTTTTATCAAATCCTATTTCGACCGTGAAAATATTTTCATCATTTTCATTCGGAAGCACCGTTACGCTTATATCGGGCCCTTTTATGGTTTCAGCTCCCGCCGGTATGCCAAAAAATGTAAATAAAACTAATGCCAATACCAAACACATACTTATTGAGCCTATAAACTTTTTCAAAATCCGACCACCGCCTGACCTCTCATTTAAATCATTCTTGATACCATACATTGATAAATATCAGTAAATAGTATTGCAGAGCTTGAAATCGCAAAGAGAGAATTATAAATACGCTTATCCATATTGTTTTTTATCTTACAACTCCCTATTATCGGAAGCAATACTATAAGTATCGGTATAAAATATCTCGGCTGACAGCCGTTCACCGTTCCGAATCCCACCGGAGTATAATCTATATAGAGCGAAGTAGCAACCAATGATACTGTTCCGAATGCCAAAATCACAAAAAACAGCTTCATCCATATTTTTGAAGTAAAAGCATCATATTCATTTTTATCCGTGATTACTGCAGTTATAAGCGAAATCAAAAGTATTGAAGATCCAAATCCGATACCGAGATATGCGAATAAGCACATATATCCTGACGCACCGTTAAAGGATAAGTACGAAAATAAGAATTTAAGCAATATACCCGTATATTTAACAGGATTAGAAAAAATAAACGAAATCTGACTGGTAGAACTTACTGTCTCTCCGCCTCTTGAATCTCCCCCCGAAGTAACGGAGCCGCCGAGCCTTGACATAAACGACAAAATCAATAATGCTAATGCAAATAAACAGATAATATAATGTATTCTCTTGCTTTTTTTATCAGCTTTAAAGTAAGATTTTTTAAGCAAAAACGGTATTATCAAAATAGGGAAATACACCTGCTTTGGCACGCATGCAAGACAAAACGAGCCGCACATTGCAATGCTTTCTATCGGTTTGATAACCTTATCCGGCTGTTGCATTTCGCTTAAGAATATTGCCATCCCCAGCATTACAAATGAATTAACCCACCAATCATACGATATGGTAGAGGCAAGAAAAATGTTTGTGGGGAAAAGCGCAATCACAAACATAACGGTTTTACCCGATTTCAGTTTTCTTATCGCCAAATAACAAACCAACGTGTATATGAAAAGATTTATAAATTTTGCACAGTTCATTTTGGTAACAAATGAAGCTCTGAAAAATCTGCATACTGCAATGGCTATTGAAGCCGGCATTCTTGCAATGGATATATTTCTCTTTTCGCCGTTATCATATACAACCTTATCGTTTTTATTGTATTTTTCTTCGCTTTTTTTAAATATCTGCGCATTGTTTTCAACGGTATTATTAAGCAGATAATCGGCATCAAGCGCTACAATATCATGGTCTGCCTGAGTAAACAAGCCATATAAATTTGATTGCGCAACTACGGTTCTGTAATGTGAATCCACATCCCAACTTATATGAGCAAAGGGGGCGGATAAAATCATAACACTTCCTGCTGAAAGAGCAATAACGGCAAATAGATTTTCAACCTTTATATTATTTGATACAATAGCATAAACTATGTATTCGGCAACAAAGCAAATAGCAAATATAAGCCAAAATCTGTAAATATTGAAAAGCCTGCCGGTAGACATTACTCCGAATACAAATTTTGCAAGAATAATTTCTATTACTGCCGCTATTATACCTGATGAAACAAATACGGCAAAAACTGATATTATTTGCCTTTTACTGTTTTTCAAAGCCGAAAAGAATTTTTCATAGTATTCAAATTTATATTCTAAAATTCCCAGCGGAACTGATATAATTAAAGCTATTGCAAAGGCTGCAATATACCATTTTACCGGAGTAAAATAAACATAAACTCCCTGTGTTGTCCAAGCTCTGTAATCAACAAGACAAAATCCTATGAATCCTACTACCAAAAAATTTACAATGCAAAAAGCAACCTTTTTCACTATCGAATCCCCTTTTATTTTAATTCAAATTCCTCACTATCTAAGGATAAATTAGGGTTATAATACGGGTCGCCGTCATCAAGTTCTTTTCTCCAACGCCGCCAGAACTTTAACACTTCGCTTTTGAATCTTGCTTTTTTATCACTTGTATCTTCTACACCTCTGCTTATAGACTCATAATGATAAAGCTCACAGTAAGGTGTAAACACTATAAGATATCCAGCACTTCTTATTCGCATACACATATCAACATCGTTAAATGCAACCTTAATTTGTTCGTCAAGTCCGCCGATTTCGGTATAAACCTTTTTAGAAATCATAAGGCATGCCGCCGTAACCGCAGAAAGATTTTGCTGAAAACAAAGATTACCGAAATATCCGGGTGCGTTTCTGGGATAATGCTTAAACGAATGCCCTGCAAGAGTAAGGATACCGATAATCACTCCTGCATGCTGAATGGTATCATCCGGATAATAAAGCTTTGCACCAACCGCTCCAACATCGTTTCTCTGGGCAAACATAAGCATTTCTTCTATCCAATTCGCCGTAATTATTTCAACATCGTTATTAAGCAAAATATAATATTCACCCGAACAGAATTGCACACCGTAATTATTTATGGCAGAGTAATTAAACTCGTTAATTTCAGGCTTATAAACCACAACCTTGACCTGAGGATACTTCTTGAGTGTTTCATAGTATTCAAAGGTTTCCTCGTTGCTGTTATTTTCCACTATAACTATTTCATAATTATCATATGAGCTTTTTTCAATTATTGAATCAATACAGCGTGAAAGCTCTTTAATATGATTATAATTCGGTATGATAATAGAAACAAGCGGATTGCCCGTTATCTCATACTTAATCCGATAAATATTGGGATGTATTGCAGAGCTTTCAACCGTACCTTTAAGCCCCACTCTGCTTAAATGTTCACTTACTGCATTTATTCCTGCCTTAATTGTGTAAGGCTTTGCATATGGGTCAGAGGCAACAGATGCCGCACTAACACGCCAATGATAAAGAGCTTTTTGCACATGGACAATGCTTTTGGCATGCTCGGTAATACGCAAAATAATATCATGGTCCTGCGAGCCGTCAAATTCTTTTCTGAATCTTCCGGCAACCTTTAACAAATCCTTATTAAATACAGTAAAATGGCAGATATAGTTGTTTGCTCTTAAATTATCAGGCGCAAAATCAGGCTTGAAAAACGGGTCAAATGCCTTTTTTCCGACCTTATAGAATTTATCCTCATCACAATATATAAAATCGGCATCTTTTTCACAAATTACTTTCATATACTCAAATAAAGCACTTGAATGAAGTAAATCATCGTGGTCAAACAGGGCAATATAATCGCCTGTTGCCATATCAATGCAGGCATTTGTATTTTCGGATATTCCTAAATTTTTTTTCAATTTCTTATATTTTATGCGTTTATCCTCAAGGCTTATCTGCTTGCAATAATCTCCGACATAGCCATGTTCACCGTCACTACCGTCCACAAGGCAAAGCTCAAAATTTCCGTAAGTTTGATTACGAACGGAAGAAATCATATCCGTAAGATAGCTCTTTGGTGTATTGTAAAGAGGAACCAAAATACTGAATTTTATGTTCTTTTCAAATTTAAAGGATTCCTCCTCGGCTCTTTGTTTTTTGGAAATATCATTTCCGATTTTAATTTTTACATTATATC
>JAZLFV010000033.1:0-4242 GCA_045615965.1 Acutalibacteraceae bacterium | reverse complement strand
ATAATAACCTGTACAATGCAAAAAAAGGGATGATAAAATGTCGGTTGGATTTAGAAAAAGTTTATTCGGCTTTAACAGCGATGATGTTATGGATTACATAGCAAAAACCCATAATGAATATGTTCAAAAAGAAACTGTTTTAAATGAACAGATTGATATTTTAAATAGCAATTTAGAAAATGCAAGAATCCAGATATCGGGTATTTTATCCGAAAAAAATGAGCTTGAAATCAAGCTTAAACAGTATACGGATAAATACGATGAAATGGAGCGTCTTTCTCAAAATATCGGCAAGCTTTATTTAGTTGCCGAAAACAATGCCAATTCGATTATGGAAACAGCAAAGCAGACAAAGCAGATTTCCGCCGATGAAATTTCAAAGAATATGGCGGTTGCAGACAGCACATATTCTACACTATCGGATTTAAAAGAAGAGCTCACAAAAACCGCAGCCGAGTTTTCTGCCAAGCTTCAGTCACTTATGTCTTCACTTGAAAAGACAAGACAGAATATTGCTTCAAACAGTATTTTAACCGAAAAGAAGATTAATGAGTATAATGACCTTCTTAAAAGTATGAAGGTATAATAATGACTTATAATGTTAACACAAAAGATTTAAAATTCCTTATACCGAAGCTTCATTTCGGCGACCGTGTTATCCTTTCAGGAACAGTTTACACAGCGAGGGATGCGGCACATAAGCGTTTTTTTGACATGCTCGAAAGCAAAACCTCTCTTCCCTTTGATATAAAAAATGCCGTTATATATTTTGCGGGGCCAACACCTGCTCCGGAAAATTTACCAATCGGCAGTTGCGGGCCTACAACTTCCTGCCGTATGGATTCTTTCACTCCAAGGCTTCACGATTTAGGGCTTTGCGCCACAATAGGCAAAGGCGAACGAAGCGCCGAGGTTATAAACTCAATTATAAGGAATAAGGCGATTTATCTTTGTGCTATAGGCGGCGCAGGAGCACTTGCCGCAAGGCATATAAAAAAATGTGAGGTAATCGCATTTGAGGATTTAGGCTGTGAATCGGTTAAAAAGCTTGAATTTGATGAATTTCCGCTTATTGTAGGTATAGATTGCAAGGGCGGAAACATATTTAAAAGATAAAATTTTACCGACTGTATCTTAATTTTTAAGTTACAGTCGGTTTTTTATGCTTATTA
The DNA here is from genome assembly GCA_045615965.1 of Acutalibacteraceae bacterium. Classification (GTDB taxonomy): domain Bacteria; phylum Bacillota; class Clostridia; order Oscillospirales; family Acutalibacteraceae; genus UBA737. The sequence continues at coordinate 3,070 of JAZLFV010000033.1, read as the reverse complement.
TTATTTTATATTATCAGCATACCTAAAAGTATTACCGTTCGTACAAGCAAAGCGCATATATATGCAACAAGACATTGGAAAACTACTGTGCCTGCCGCCCATTTTCCGCCAAGCTCACGCTTTATGGAAGCTATTGACGCAACGCAAGGTGTATACAAAAGGCAGAAAATCAGCAACGCTATTGCCGAAAGCGGCGTTATAAGCTCTGTAACAGACATTCCGCCGAGTAGTACAGAAAGAGTTGAAACAACGCTTTCTTTTGCCATAAATCCTGCTATAAGCGATGTGGATATCTTCCAATCACTTAATCCGAGCGGTTTAAACACGGGAGAAATAAACCCTGCTATTGATGCTAAAATACTGTCCTTCGAATCAGAAACAACATTCAGTTTAAAGTTAAAGCTCTGCAAGAACCAGACAACAACAGAGGCTATTAAAATCACCGTAAATGCTCTTTGTAAAAAGTCCTTTGCTTTTTCCCAAAGGAGTCTGATAACATTTTTTGGAGTAGGAAGCCTGTAATTAGGAAGCTCCATAACAAACGGAACAGCCTCGCCCTTAAAGATAAAGCTTTTTGAAATAAGAGCCGTAATTATTCCGACCGCTATTCCGAAGAAATAAAGACCAATCATAACAAAACCGCTGTAACGTGGGAAAAATGCCGTAGCCAAAAATCCGTAAACAGGCAGCTTCGCCGAGCAACTCATAAACGGGGTTAGCATAATTGTCATTTTTCTGTCTCTTGCACTCGGAAGTGTTCGGCTTGCCATAACGCCCGGAACAGTACAACCAAATCCGATAAGCATCGGAACAATGCTTCTGCCCGAAAGCCCTATTTTGCGCAACAGCTTATCCATTATAAAAGCAACCCTTGCCATATATCCGCTATCCTCAAGCAAGGATAAGAAGAAAAACAAGGTAACAATTATCGGTAAAAACGAAAGTATACTTCCGAGTCCGCCGAAAATCCCATCAACCACAAGCGAATGTATGATTTTATTGACGTGAAGCCCCGTAAGCAAAGAATCAACGCTACCCGAAAGCTTGGAAATACCGATATCGAGAAGATTTTGAAGTGCAGCACCTATAACATTAAATGTCAGCAAAAAGACTGTTGCCATTATAAGTATAAAAGACGGAATTGCGGTGTATTTTCCGGTTAATACCTCATCTATACGGTCGCTTCTTAAATGTTCTTTACTGATTTTAGGCTTTACAACGGTTTTAGAGCATAGCTTTTTTATAAATGAAAACCGCATATCCGCAATAGCTGCAGAACGGTCGAGCCCTCTTTCAAGCTCCATTTGAACAATAATATGCTCTAACATTTCATTTTCATTATTATCAAGATTTAAAGCTTCAAGCACAAGAGGGTCGCCCTCTACAAGCTTGCTAGCCGCAAAACGCACGGGAATATCCGAATTAACGGCGTGGTCTTCTATAAGATGCATAATACTGTGCAACGCTCTGTGAACTGCGCCGCCGGCTTCATCTTTATCGCAGAAATCCGTTCTGCCGGGTTTTTCTTTATATTTTGCAATATGTACTGCGTGACGGATAAGCTCATCAACGCCCTGATTCTTAGCCGCCGAAATAGGAACAACCGGAATGCCTAACTCCTGCTCCATTTCGTTTATATGAACCGTTCCGCCGTTGCCCTCGACCTCATCCATCATATTAAGAGCCAAAACAATCGGCACTTCAAGCTCCATTAACTGCATTGTAAGATACAAATTGCGCTCTATGTTGTTTGTATCTATAATGTTTATAATACAAGTAGGTTTTTCCTCTAAAATAAATTTACGGGAAACAATTTCCTCCGCCGTATAAGGCGATAACGAATATATACCCGGTAAATCGGTTACAAGTGTATCGGAATATGCTTTAATTTGCCCACTTTTGCGGTCGACCGTCACACCGGGGAAATTGCCCACATGCTGATTAGAACCGGTAAGAGCATTAAACAGGGTGGTTTTACCGCAATTTTGATTACCTGCAAGAGCGAAGGTCAAAACTTTACCTTTAGGATACGGCTCATCACCTGTTTGAACATGATATTTACCCTCTTCTCCAAGACCCGGATGGCAAATATTATTGATTGACGGCTTGCAAGATTCATTCCTTTTTGAAAGAGCGTCTACTTCGCTTATTTCAATATGCTTTGCATCGTCTAAGCGAAGGGTTAGCTCGTAGCCGTGAATTTTTAATTCAATAGGGTCACCCATCGGGGCATACTTAATAAGGGTAAGCTCCGCACCCGGAATCACGCCCATATCCAAAAAATGTTGTCGCAATGCGCCCTCACCGCCAACTGCGGTTATAATTGCGCTTTTACCTGTTTTTAATTCATTAAGAGTCATTTTTTTAATACCTAAACCTAAAAATACCCGAGGGCAAATGCTCTCGGGTTTAAAATGCAATTATCAATCTTTTTTGAAAAAGCTCATTACATCGCCGTAGGCATCATCTTCATCATCTGCCGAAGCGTTGCTTATCAAAGCGGCAAGGTCATCACCGTTTTTGTTGTTGGGCTTTTGGTCACCCAAGCCGGTAGCAACAACCGTAACACGGATTGTATCTTCAAGGCTGTCATCAAGCTGAGCGCCCCAAATAATTGTTGCATCGGGATGAGCCATATCGGAAATTATCGAGGAAGCAAGCTCAACCTCTTCAAGACCGATATCGTCTGAGCCGGTTATACTGATGATAACGCCACGGGCATTATCCATATTTGTTTCAATAAGCGGGCTTGTAATAGCCATTCTTGCCGCCTGCTCTGCTTTATCACGGCCGGTTGCAACACCAACACCCATATGCGCATAGCCTGCATCCGACATAATGGACTTGACATCGGCAAAATCGAGGTTAACAAGCGAAGTAACATTGATAAGCTCTGATATGCTTTGAACACCCTGACGAAGAACATCATCTGCAATATCAAAGGCATTCTTAAATGTAATCTTCTGCTCGGAAACATATTTAAGACGCTCATTAGGAATAACAACCAAGCTATCAACATTTTCGCTTAACTTAGCAATACCTGCTTCAGCCTGAGTCATACGCTTTTTAC
>JAZLFV010000032.1:0-8122 GCA_045615965.1 Acutalibacteraceae bacterium | reverse complement strand
GTGATGAAACCGTTGCGGAATTTTTAATGCTGCACAGAACGGTTACTCAAATTCTTGATTGTTATGAAGAAAATACGGCAACATATTCGGCTGCTGTAAATGCTTTTTGCGAGCTTATGAAATTCCTACCCCTTTTACCTGCCGAAGTTGATTATGATTGGCATTCTGCGTTAAAGAAAGCAAACACAATTTTGAAAACCGTTGTAGATAGAAAGAGTGAGAATGGGGAAGAACTCGGCTATATAGGGCTTATAGGTCATTCCCATCTTGATACGGCATGGCTATGGCCTGTTCGTGAAACACTCCATAAGGCGGCAAGAACATTTTCAAATGCCTTAAGGATAATGGATAGATATCCTGATTATCATTTCATTCAAAGCTCTGTTATTTATATTGATTGGATGAAGAAGTATTACCCCGATATTTATGAGGGTATTAAGAAAAAAACTCAAGAGGGAAAATGGGAGCCAAACGGCGGAGCATGGGTAGAATGTGATAACAATATGCCGGGCGGCGAATATATTATAAGACAGTTTCTCTTAGGTCAAAGATACACTAAAGAAAACTTAGGGTATATGGCTGATTGCTTTTGGCAACCCGATACATTCGGTTATTCTGCTGCAATACCGCAAATATTAAACGGTTGCGGCATTAAATATTTTCTTACAACAAAGCTTTCTTGGAATGAAGCGAACGCATTTCCTCACGATTCTTTTGTGTGGAAAGGTTTAGACGGCAGCGAAATACTGACTCACTTTAATATTACGGGCGCTTGGCCTGATATTAGGGATATTAAACACAATGCACTATGTTCAATAAAACATCCCGAAGTAACAAATATGAAGCTTTTATCCTATGGCCACGGTGACGGAGGCGGCGGACCGAGCTATTCTATGCTCGAAAGCGAGAAATTAGTTAAGGGCTTATCGGGAATGCCAAAGCTTCAAAGTACAACAGTTAGCAAGTTTATGCAACGCCTTGAAAATACTGCAAAAAATTTACCCGTCTTTTCGGGCGAATTGTATCTTGAATTGCATAGAGGAACTTTAACCCAACTGCATGAAATCAAGCGTTCAAACCGTATGCTTGAAAAAGCAATTCATAGCTTTGAAATTCTTTCTGTATTACTTGATAATTTCGATGATGAGTTGCATATAAAATCCCTTAAAACCTTGCTTACAAATCAATTTCATGATATACTTCCGGGTACCTGCTTAACCGAAGCAAATGAGGTTGCGGTCTATGAAAACAAAACGGCAATTTCTGAAATTAACAGCGGTATGGTTGCTTTGATTAATGGCAAAAAATCGGGAATTACCATATTTAATCCGCTTTCTTTTGACCGCAAAGACCAGATTATTCTTAAAAATTTAGAATTTATACCCGGAAACTGTGTTGTGCAGAAATATGTTGATGTTTGCGGAGATATATGTATAGCCGTTTCAGGAATTTCGCTTCCTGCATTTTCAATTTTATCCCTTGAATCCGGTGTTGCAAACGAATCTGATATTCCTTTTATTGTTGAGGGTGACTCAATAAAAACTCCTTTTGCTGATATAATTATGAAAAACGGTCGTTTTGTTTCGTATAAAACAAAGTCCGGCAGGGAAGTAGTTGCAGAACAAGATTCACCGCTTAATACTTTGTATTTTGGTGAAGATATACCGTATATTTGGGATAACTGGGATATTGATTATGACCAAAAACAAAAGATGTCGGCTGTTACTCAATGTGTTTCAAGTGAAGTTGTGTCAATAGGTCCGTTACAGCTTCGTATTCGTGTTGAGTACAAATTTGGAAATTCTTCACTTTTGCAGGATATTATTTTTTATTCTGATAATCCCCGTATTGATTTTGAATCTGTTGTTAACTGGAACAGTCCGCATTCTTTATTAAAAGTCGGATTTAAGGTTAATGTTTTGTCTGATACGGCAAGATTCGAAACTCAGTTCGGAAACATTAAAAGACCGACACACGAAAATTACGGAACCGATAAATCACAGTTTGAGGTTTGTAATCATAAGTGGACTGACCTTTCGGATACCCGTTTCGGTGTTGCAATTCTGAATGACTGTAAATACGGTATTTCCGTAAACGGTAATGATATGCGCCTAACCCTGCACAAGGGCGGATGCCGTCCTGATACGAGAGGTGATAGGGGTGTTCATAATTTCACATATTCGTTGTTAGTTCACGAAACGGGATTTTCTACAAAATCTGTAATTAAACCTGCATATGAGCTAAATTATCCTGCCCTGGTTTTTAACGGTCAGCCTTATTGCGATTATTTGTCTTCGCTTTTTAATCTCTCAGCTGATAATGTTATAATCGAAACCGTTAAACCGGCGGAAGATAAAAACGGATTCATAGTTCGTGCTTATGAAACAGAGGGCGCTTATACAATTTGCGATTTATCCTTTGATTCGGCAGTTAAATCTGTTTTTAAAACAGATATGCTCGAATATAACGATGAGCCTATTAATACCGAAAACAACAGTATAAAATTAAACTTTAAGCCATTTGAAATAAAAACCTTGCGTTTTATAAAATAATATTCATATTTTATAGGGAGTAATCGTTATGTCCGATTTTGAAAAATTGCTCAAAAATCCGCCTAAAAAATACAGACCTATACCTTTTTGGTCTTGGAACGAAAAATTAGAAGTTGAAGAGACTAAAAAACAGATTAATGATATGAACAATGCCGGATTGGGTGGATTTTTTATGCACGCAAGAGGCGGCTTGCAAACGGAATATCTGTCTGATGAGTGGTTTGAAAATATCCGGGCCTCATTAGAAGAGGGCGAAAAACTCGATATGCTCGCCTTTGGTTATGATGAAAACGGTTGGCCAAGTGGATTTGGAAACGGCGCTGTTAACGGTTTGGGCCTTAAATATCAGCAAAAATATTTAAGGTGCGAAATTACCGATGCTCCTCAAAACGGTGAATTTACGCTTTCAAACATTATTTTAAACGGCAAAAATTATCATTGCTATTTTGATGTTAATCCTTTTTATGTTGATACTTTAAATCCGAAAGTAATAAGCGAGTTTTTAAAATCAACACACGAAAAATACCGTGATACACTAAAGGATAATTTCAAGAAAATGAAAGGCTTTTTTACCGATGAGCCGCAAGCCTCCAGAAACGGAATACCGTGGTCATTTAATCTTGAAGCAGAGTATGAAAGAATATACGGTGAATCAATAAGAGAGCATTTACCGAAACTGTTCTGCCGTATTGACGGTTATGAAGAATTCCGTTTCAAGTATTGGCAGCTTGTACGTGACCTTTTTACAGATAGCTTTATGGGAACTATCGGAAAGTGGTGCAGGAAAAACGGTTCTTTGCTTACAGGTCATGCTGTACTTGAAGAGGATTACTATGAACATATTTTGGCAAACGGATGCTGTATGCCGTCTTATGAATTTATGGATATTCCGGGTATGGACCATCTTTGCAGAGGTATGCCTTCAATTCAAACCGAAATGCAATTAACTTCAGTCGCAAATCAACTTGGCAAAAAGCAAATATTATCTGAAACTTTTGCCGCTTGCGGTTGGAATGTCAGCTTTGAAGATATGAGAAGGCTTTATGAGCATCAAATGGTACACGGTGTAAATCTTTTGTGTCAACATTTAGAAGCATACTCTTTACGAGGAATAAGAAAGCGAGATTATCCTGCCTCACTATTTAGGCATCAACCTTGGTGGAAGGACTATAAAGTATTTAATGATATGGTAAGCCGTATAGGTATGCTTATCTCTGAAGGTGAAATCGATTATAAAATTCTTGTTCTTCATACTATTGAAAGCGGTTGGCTTTTAACGGACAACCGAACCGAAACCGATAGCTATGCAAAAAAACTAACCGATGTTATGATGAAGCTTGAAGCTGCTCAGCTTCAATACCATTTAGGCGACAGCAGAATAATAAAGCGTACCGGAAGTGTAAGGGGCAGAAAACTTAATATTGGCACACAAAGTTATTCTATTGTTATAGTTCCTCCCTCGCTTTGTATTGATGAAAACACATTTAATATTCTCTGTGAGTTTAAATTACAGGGCGGTTTGGTCATTTTTACAGATGAAATCCCCCAATATTTAAACGGTATTAAAAGTGAGAAAGTAAAACAATTTGCGGATAGTTGTATTGTAACAACCACTTCAAATTTTACCGAATATATATCCGATTCATTTAGGTTGTTTTCTGTTGATTTCGATGATAAATCCCAATCAAAATTTACTTGCAGTACAGTAAGAAAATTTAAAGACAAAAAAATGACTATGTATTATCTTTGCAATTTCGGCGATAAAGCAAGTAATGTTACAGTAAATATTAAAGGAAAAAGTGCGAAATTATTTGATGCTGTAAGCGGTGAAACAAAGCCAATTCCTTTTGAGAATAACGGCGAAAATTTGATAATTAAAACCGTTATTCCTTCAAACGGAAGTGTTATACTTTTTGCTTTTGACGATGAAAATAATGATTACATTATTAACTCTGTTAATTCAAATAAAATTCTTGTTTCTGATAAGCTAAAGGGCGATTGGCAGGTATTAAATGCCGATAATAATTCCCTAACACTCGATTATTGTAATTTAAAAGCAGACGGTAAAACTGTTGCAAATAACATACCTATAAGCGATGTAGGTGAGATGCTGTGCGCCTATAGGAAAAAAGTTAATGCCGAAATTGAATTTAATTTTGATATTAAAGAGCTTTCATTCAATATTTGTGAATTAGTGATTGAAACGCCTGAAATATTTGATATTTATATTAATGATAAAAAAGCCGATAAAACTATTGTCGGCTATTATCACGATACTTGCTTTAAAGCAATAGATATTTATCAATACTTAAATTGCGGAAAAAACAAAATATGTCTTATTTGTGATTTTGCGCAATCTGAGGCAACCTATGATATGTTAGATAAGATTAAATATTTTGAGTCGGTTAAGAATACACTTACATACGATATGGAAATAGAAGCTGTATATTTAAAAGGTGATTTTAGTGTTTATACTGACAGCGGATTTGAATTTATTGAGCGTAATGCACTAAAAACAAAAGGCGGATTTTACCTTGATAAGTCAAGGGAAACAGTTAATGACGGCTCGCTCGAAACGCAGGGATATCCGTTTTTCGCAGGAAGTATAACACTATCAAAAGAGATTTATTTATCTGGTGAAGAGGCTAAAAATGCTGTTATAGGTTTTGAAAAACTGCCGAGCATAGTAACAGATATTTCCGTAAATGGTGCAAGTGCCGGAAAGATAATGTGGAAGCCTTACGAGTTGGATATTTCTGAATTTGCTGAAGAAGGTAAAAATACAATCAGTATTACTCTAACAGGTTCATTAAGAAACCTTTTAGGTCCTTTCCATCTTGACGAGGGTGAAACACATACCGCTTTACCGTTTTACTTTTTCCATAAAACGGGCGTTTGGGGTTGGGGAGACGGAATCAACCATAAGTGGACAGATGATTATTCTTTTGTACAAAACGGTTTGTTTTTTAAATAAACCGAATAGAGGTTATAAATATGATAAAAATTGTTAGTGATTCAGAAAAAGATTTTTGTGTGTTGAACATTACGGATATGCAACTGCACAATGAGGAATGGGATGACGATAATACCACTGGTAAAGTTTTCAAGAAAACCGTTGAGTCTTTAATAAACAAGGTTAATCCCGATTTAATTACTGTTAGCGGTGATTTATCATATGCAGGTGATTATGATTCATACAATAAGTTAGCGGACTATTTGGATTCGTTTCAAACACCTTGGACGTGTTGCTTTGGTAATCACGATAACCAAGACGGCGATGAATCCGTTAAACCAGTTGTTGATAATTTTCTTAATCATAAGTACTTTGTTTTTGAAAAATGCGATTCAGAACTCGGAAACAGTAATTTAGTTATTCTTATTCAAATAAACGGTGAAAATTCGGAAGGTATTATTTTAATGGACACGCATGACAGGGTTCCTTATAAAGAAAATTCGTGCGGAAAGAATCTTGCCTGGGCAAAGCTTACCCCAAAACAGCTGAGTTGGTACAGAGAGCGTGTAACAGAGCTTAAAAATTTAGGATGCAAGGAAACAATGCTTATTACTCATATTCCGATTTTTGCTTATAATTCAGCTGCAAAAGCGGCATTTAAAGATTTTGATTCTGCAAAATCTGTTACGCTTAACGAAAGCTATGAATCAGATGTCTGGAACGATGGATATAAAAATTCATTTGGCGTTAACCATGAGCCTATAAGTTCATATCCTGAAGACGATGGAGCTTATGATTTAATAAGTGAATTAGATTCAACAAAATATATACTTTGCGGCCATAATCATGTAAACAATTGGGTTACTGAGTATAACGGTTTGCACTTTATTTTTGCGACTAACACCGGTATGGGCGGCTATTGGGATAAAAATATAAACGGCGGTACAGTTATTAAAATTAATCAAAACGGCATATCTTCTGTAAAACACGAATATGTAGACGTATCAGATATTTTGTAATTCCATTAATGATTTTAACAAGAAAAAATCCCGTAGATTCATTTGCTTAACAGCATTGCTGAATTTACGGGATTTTATAATTAATTTATCAAATTATTTTATTGTTCCGAGAGAAGTCTCTTTTTGGATTACATCATGTGCGCCGCCTTCAACGATACTTGTTGCTGAAACAAGTGTAAGCTTTGCATTGTTTCTGAAATCGGAAAGATTTAAGCTTCCGCAGTTGCACATAGTTGAACGTACCTTGCTAAGCGAAAGTGCAACATTATCTTTTAAAGAACCGGCGTAGGGAACATAAGAATCAACACCCTCCTCAAAATGAAGCTTTTTATCTCCGCCTAAATCGTATCGTTGCCAGTTCCTTGCACGGTTAGAACCTTCACCCCAATACTCTTTATAATAATTTCCGTTGAGAGAAATCTTATTTGTTGGGCTTTCATCAAATCTTGCAAAATATCTGCCGAGCATCAGGAAATCTGCGCCCATGGCGAGAGCTAATGTCATATGATGGTCATGCACTATACCGCCATCTGAGCATACAGGAATATATATACCGTGCTTTTCATAGTATTCATCTCTTGCGGCGCAAACATCAATAAGTGCAGTTGCCTGACCACGGCCGATGCCTTTGGTTTCTCTTGTAATGCAGATAGAACCTCCGCCAATACCAACCTTTATGAAATCAGCACCGGCATCTGCAAGGAAGTTAAATCCGTCTTTATCAATAACATTTCCTGCACCCACCTTAACCGTATCACCGTATTTATCACGAATAAACTTTATAGTTCTTGCTTGCCATTCGCTGAAGCCTTCTGATGAATCAATACAAAGAACATCAGCACCGGCGTTGATAAGTGCAGGAACACGCTCTTCATAATCTCTTGTGTTAATTCCGGCACCGACTATATATCTTTTATTGCTGTCGAGCAGTTCATATGGATTTTCTTTATGTTCGTCATAGTCTTTTCGGAAAACGAAATACTTCAGCTTTCCTTCGGCGCTTACAATCGGCAGGGAATTAAGTTTATTATCCCAAATAATGTCGTTTGCTTCTTTAAGTGAAGTACCTTCGGGTGCAGTAACAAGCTTTTCAAGCGGTGTCATAAAAGAGCTTACTTTGGTTGATAAATCCATTCGGCTGATTCTATAGTCTCTTCCGGTTACAATACCTAAAAGTTTTCCGTTTGCAGTTCCGTCTGATGTTACGGCAACGGTAGAATGTCCTGTTTTTTCTTTTAAACGCACAATATCTTCAAGGGTACATTCGGGTGTGATATTTGAATCACTTAAAACAAATCCTGCTTTATATGATTTAGCTCTTAAAACCATTGCCGCCTCGTCTTCAACAGACTGTGAGCCATATATAAAGGACACACCGCCTTCTTTTGCAAGCGCAACAGCGAGTTGCTCTCCCGAAACAGATTGCATTATAGCAGAAGTAAGAGGAATATTCATACTGATTTTTGGTTCTTCGCCCTTTTTAAACTTTACAAGCGGTGTTTTTAGGGATACATTAGCCGGAATACACTCTGCAGAAGAATATCCGGGAACCAATAAGTATTCGTTGAATGTGTGTGAAATTTCTTTAAAATAAAATG
>JAZLFV010000031.1:0-2442 GCA_045615965.1 Acutalibacteraceae bacterium | reverse complement strand
CCATAATGAAGGGTATCCGGTTTACGGATCGCTTGATTTTTCATGCTTTATTCCTGACAACGGAGGACTTATTGGATTTGACGGTTCAGGCTTGTTTGAAGGGGATGCTGTCAAAGTATGCGAAAAACTTTCTTTTGATTTTAACAAGCCTTTTGTTCATGGATTTTTGTTAAGTCTTTGCGACTATTATGTTAAAGTCTTTTCATTTGACGGGTTATTGGTCGGAGGCATTGACAGAATTTTATATCTTGATTACGGCAAGGAAAACGGAGATTTCAGACCTAACATTTATGGCGGAAATGAGAACATAAAAGGTTTTGAATTTTTAAAAGACCTGAATGCCTATATGCATAAGTATTATCCGAATATTGTAATGATAGCCTCGGATTCCATGGCATCTAATTTCCTTACGCTTCCGATTGACGCTTCCGGACTTGGTTTTGATATAAAGATACATACACAGTTTGAATATGATCTTGTAAAATACATGAAGCAGCCGGTTGAATTAAGGCCTTGCCATTATAGCGAGCTTACTTATAGTCCTGTATATATTTATTGTGAGAAATTTGTCCTTCCGTTGCTTTGCAAGGATTTCGGCTGTGATGAATCAAAGCTTCTTAAGACATTTCCGGGAAATTCGGAAGATTTATATAAAAATCTGCGTCTTATGGTCAGCTATATGTTTATGCATCCGGGAAGAAAGTGTCTTTCTTTTTCAAAAACAAATGATGCAAAGTTTGCTGAACTTGTAAATAAGCTGATTTCGATGTACTCAACAATGCCCGCATTATTTAGTAACGATGATAATCCGGACTCATTTGAGTGGGTTAATGCTATTGATTCTCAGAATTCTGTTGTTGCCTTTATGCGTAAGTGCGAGGGTAACGAATTACTTGTTGTAGCAAACTTTTCCGATAAGTTATTAAGTTATGAGCTTGGCGTTGATAAAGGTTCATATAAAGAGATTTTTGCATCAGAGCAGATTAAATTCGGCGGTAACGTTAAATTATCCGGCAAGGTACGATTAACCGTATCAAAAAAGGTTGATGGAAAGGCAGATTGCCTTACTATGAAGCTTCAACCTTTCTGCCTCCACATTTATGAAAAATCTCCTTGCCAAAAGACAACTTAACCCCTATAATAACACTTGTGTTTTCAAACACGCTTCCGTGGCTCAGCTGGTAGAGCAACGCATTCGTAATGCGTAGGTCGCCGGTTCGAATCCGGCCGGGAGCTTAATCAAAGGTTCGCGATAAGCGGACCTTTTTTATTTGTGCGATAAGGCGTCAGGCGGATATTGTGCTTGCACAAATATCCATTTGATGCCCAACGTACAATCGAGTAGGAGAAGCCTACTCGATTGCAAAATCGATTTTATTGTGATTATGTACATATTTTTTCCTAAATATTGCGGAATTTAGTTAACTAAAGTGTTGTTTTTTATATTGACGTTATGATAAAATTAAATCTAAATTTAGGGATTTATCCGGAGGACTGTTTATGGCTCAATTATGGGGCGGAAGATTTACCAAAGAGACTGATAAAAAAGTATATGATTTCAACGCTTCCATAACATTTGACAAGCGTTTACTGGAACGTGATTGCGAAGGCTCTGTTGCTCATGCAACAATGCTTACCAAGGTCGGAATTCTTACCCAGGATGAAGCGACTGCAATTATTGATGGCCTGATTGCCATTAAAAATGATGTACTTGACGGTAAACTTCAGATTACCACTGAATACGAAGATATTCACAGCTTCATGGAAGCTAATCTTATCGACAGAATCGGCGATACCGGTAAGAAATTACATACCGGACGTTCCCGTAACGATCAGGTTGCCCTTGACATGAGGCTTTTTACAAGACTTGAGGTTTTATATGTTGATGAAGCATTAAAGCAGTTACTCGGAGTTATTCTTGATATCATGAAGGACAACACTGAGACATATATGCCCGGTTTTACTCATCTTCAGAAGGCACAGCCGATTACGCTTGCACATCATTTGGGTGCATATTTTGAAATGTTTAAGCGTGACAGGCTTCGTCCTAAAGATATTTTCGAAAGAATGAATTATTGTCCTTTGGGAGCAGGTGCTTTAGCAGGAACAACATATCCGCTTGACCGCGAATATACAGCCAGACTCCTTGCTTTTTACGGACCTACACTTAACAGTATTGATTCTGTTGCTGACCGTGATTATCTTATAGAATTTTTGTCTGCGTTAAGCATTATTTCAATGCATTTAAGCAGATTTTCAGAAGAGATCATTATTTGGAATACCAACGAGTATAGATTTATTGAACTCGACGATGCTTTTTCTACCGGCTCATCAATTATGCCTCAGAAGAAAAACCCCGACATTGCCGAACTGGTGCGTGGAAAAACCGGTCGCGTCTACGGGGCGCTTATTTCTCTTCTTACAACAATGAAAGGACTTCCC
>JAZLFV010000030.1:0-7498 GCA_045615965.1 Acutalibacteraceae bacterium | reverse complement strand
GACTTCAAAGTACGGTACACCGTATTTTTCAAACTATATAAATTCCGATATGGAGCCTTCGGATGTACGCTCAATGTGCTGCAGGCTTCGTCTTGACCTTCGTGAGCTTCGCAAGAAGTCAGGCGGTTTCTTCGGCTCGGGCGAAAGCACCGGCTCGGTTGGTGTTGTTACAATCAATATGCCTCGTATTGCTATCTTGCAAAGGATAAGGCAGATTTCTTTAAGCGCCTTGATAAACTTATGGATATCTCTGCACGCTCCCTTAAGGTAAAGCGTACAGTTATTACAAAGCTTCTTGAAAACGGTCTTTATCCGTATACAAAGAGATATTTGGGTACATTCAATAACCATTTTTCAACCATCGGTCTTGTTGGTATGAACGAAGCAGGTCTTAATGCCAAATGGCTTCGTATGGATATGACACATAAGGAAACTCAGGACTTTACAGCTGAAGTTTTAAATCATATGAGAGAGCGCCTTTCCGATTATCAGGAGGAATACGGCGACCTTTATAACCTTGAAGCTACTCCTGCAGAATCAACCTCATACCGCCTTGCAAAGCACGACATTAAGCATTACCCCGATATTATTACCGCCGCAAAATCCGATGATGATTCACCTTATTATACAAACTCTTCGCATCTTCCGGTAGGCTACACAGAGGATATATTCTCGGCACTTGATATTCAGGATGAGTTGCAGACTCTTTATACCTCCGGTACAGTTTTCCACGCATTTTTAGGTGAAAAGCTGCCCGATTGGAAGGCTGCGGCAAACCTTGTACGCAAGATAGCAGAAAACTATAAATTGCCGTATTATACTATGTCGCCCACATATTCTATCTGCAAGAATCACGGCTATTTAACCGGCGAACAGTTTACATGCCCCGAATGCGGCGAAAAGACCGAGGTTTACAGCCGTATTACCGGATATTACAGACCTGTTCAAAACTGGAATGACGGCAAAACTCAGGAATATAAAGACCGTAAGGTTTACGATATAGCGCATTCTAATTTTGTTCCGAAACAATCAGAAGAATGTGACTGTTGCAATTCGGAAGACGGGGAAGCTTTTGAGGATGGAGCAATACTTTTTGCAACAACCACTTGTCCAAAATGTAAAATGGCCGCATCAATTCTTGATAGAGCGGGATTTGCTTATACCAAGGTTTACGCCGACCAAGAACCCGAAAAGGCAATAAAATTTGGTATCAAGCAAGCACCGACACTTGTTATCTCCAAAGACGGAAGAATCGAAAAGTATGTAGATGTTTCCGATATTAAGAAATTCTTAAAGGTTTGATTTTCTTATGTATGATATTATAATTATCGGCGGTGGCCCTGCAGGGCTTACCGCCGCACTCTATGCAAGAAGAGCGGAAAAAAGCGTTCTTGTAATCGATAAATCCACATTCGGCGGTCAGATTACCTTTTCTCCGAAGGTAGAAAACATACCTGGATTTTTAAGTCTTTCGGGTAACGAATTTGCCGAAAAATTGGTTGAGCAGGTTATGGAAGCCGGAGCAGATGTTGAAATGTGCGAGGTTTTGTCGGTTAAAAACGGCGATGTAAAAACCGTTGTTACCGATGACGGCAGCTTTGAGGGAAAATCGGTTATCGTAGCAACGGGAGCGAAACATAGGCTTTTAGGTCTTGAAAATGAGGAAAATCTAATAGGAAACGGCATATCGTTTTGTGCTGTTTGTGACGGCGCTTTTTATAAGGATAAAACCGTTGCCTTAATCGGCGGCGGTAATTCCGCATTGCAGGAGGCCATTTTACTTTCCGATTTGGTAAAAAAGCTTTATGTTGTTCAAAATCTCCAATTTTTAACGGGCGAGCAAAAGCTAATCGACCAGCTTGAAGATAAGCAGAATGTTGAAATCATTTTAGGCAATACCGTTGATTCTTTAATCGGCGAAAATGAGCTTAAAGGAATAAACATTAAGGATTCAAACGGTAACATAAAAGAGCTTTTGGTAGACGGTATGTTTGTGGCGATAGGTCTTGTTCCGCAAAATGATATTGTATCCGATTTAATTGAGCTTGATAAAAGAGGATATATCGTTGCCGGAGAGGATGCCTTAACCGCCGCAGACGGTATTTTTGCGGCAGGGGATTGCCGCCAAAAGAATGTAAGACAGGTTGCTACTGCCTGCGCAGACGGCGCCGTAGCCGCACTTGCCGCTTGCAATTATGTTGATAATTCAGATTGACAATTTTTACATTTGATAATATAATGATATTAGAATTTCGGGGCGAGGTGTGATTCCTCACCGGTGGTAAAAGTCCACGAGCCTTTTTGAGGTTGATTCGGTGCAATTCCGAAACCGACGGTTAAAGTCCGGATGAAAGAAATTTTAAACTTTTATAAAACCCCCGTATCTTTATGATATGGGGTTAATTTTTTTCAGAGGGGCTTATAATATGAAAAAAGTAAACATAAGAAGCATAACCGTTTGTGCAATTATGAGCGCAATATCATATATCTTAATGATTTTCGAATTTCCTGTTTCTTTCTTGATACCATCGTTTATACAGTTTGATTTTTCCGAGATTCCGGCGCTTATTACTTCTTTTTCGTTAGGTCCGGTTTACGGTGTTATTGTGTGTCTGGTTAAGAATTTATTGCATCTGCCGTTTACTAAAACATCGGGAGTAGGCGAGTTGGCAAATTTTTTGTTAGGAGCGGTATTTTGTTTTGTTGCAGGGCTTATTTATAAGAATAAGAAAAGCCGAAAAACTGCCTTAATCGGCTGTGTTTTCGGTTCGATTGCAATGGCGGTTATCAGCTTTCCGATAAATTTATATATCACATATCCCGTTTATTATAAGCTTTTAGCACCTATGCCGGCTGTTTTATCGGCATATAGAGCTTTGCTTCCTTCGGTTAAAACGATTTCTCAGGCGCTTTTAATATTTAATATGCCTTTTACCTTGACAAAGGGGATAATTGATTCTTTGATATGTTTTTTGGTTTACAAAAAACTTTCACCTATTTTAAAGCCCAAAAAATTACGGTAGTATGCAAAAAAGGTACTGCTCAACTTATATAAATTACTTGAAAAAGTTTAAAAAGAAATATATAATGTTTATATAGTCTTTGTTTGGGAGTGTTATTTTGGCTACTGATATTGGTATAGATTTGGGCACATCAAAAACTGTAATATTTTCAAGCTCAAAGGTGGTTTTGGAACTGCCCAGCTTTGTTACTGTTGATAACGAAACCTGGGAACCGGTTTATTTCGGCGAAAAAGCCAAGCAGACTTTAGGCAGAACTCCAGATACACTTACGTGTGTTTGTCCTATTCAAAACGGTGTTATATCTGATTACGAAATAGCGGAAAGTATGCTTAAAAACTATATGAAGCAGGCGTTTTCAACCCGCATTTTAAGACCGCGAATTATGGCAACGCTCCCTGCGGGTCTTACTGAGCTTCAGCACCATTCACTTGCTAATGTTATTGAATCAGCAGGAGGAAGAAATGTATCGGTAATAGAAGGTCCGCTTGCAGTTGCGTTTGGTTTGGGTATTGATTTTTCAAAACCTCACGGAACTATGGTTGTGGATATAGGCGCCGGAACTACAGATATAGCCGTTATTTCACTCGGCAGAATTTCGGTATATGATTCGTTCAAAACCGCTTCAAATGATTTTGATTATCAGATTTCACGGTATATAAGAAAAGAGTACAATGTTGAAATAGGTCCGCTTATGGCAGAGAGCATCAAGAAGCAAATCGGAACGCTTACTCCCGGAAATGTTGAGGTCGCCATGGTAGCAAAGGGAAGAAATGTTTTTACAGGGCTGCCGGAACGCATTGAAATTTCAACAAGTGAAGTGTATGATGCCATTTCCGATTCCGCTTTTGCAATTTGCAACGCAATAAAAACGGTCTTTTCAAAAACAGACCCCGATATGGTTGCCGATATAAAAAATGACGGTATTATTTTAACCGGCGGCGGAGCTCTTCTTTCCGGATTTAAGGAGTTTTTAAGCGAAAATCTTGATACCGATGTGAAATTACTTGATGACCCTACCCACAGCGTTGTCAGGGGTGCCGCCTATGCTCTTAAACATCAAGACCTCTTAAAAAATGTGGATTATCAGCTGCGTTCAATAAAAGAGCTTGCCATAGAATAAAATTTTTAAGTGTTATTTATCTAAAATATCTTGACAATACGCAATAAATGATATATAATGATTCGGCAATATAATTTAGGGGTATAGCTCAGCTGGTAGAGCATCGGTCTCCAAAACCGAGTGCCGAGGGTTCGATCCCTTCTGCCCCTGCCAAAATCGACAAGTTTCATAAGAAGCTTGTCGATTGTATATTAAATGCTATGATGATATTATGCAAAAAAGGATTCCTTTAAGAGAGCCATCGGTCGGTGTAAGATGGCAGGCTACTTTAATGCAGTCTCGTATCGGAGCAGAGCCTTTGAAATGCAAGTAGAGGGCTTCGGGTGAGCCCGTAACAGCTCGGAGGGCTGTTTGGCTCTTGTTGAGAGGTCGCATTTAACGGTGCGGCAACCGTGGGTGGTATCGTGGTTAGGTAAGTTTGCTTAGTCATCCCGCAGAGGTCTTTGGGCTTCTGCGGTTTTTTTTAAATTTCGGAGGTATAGCTTATATGAAAAATATTATTGTAACAGACAAAACATTGAATGGTTTAAACGGCAGAAACGGAGCATCACTTTTGTTCAGAGAAAAAACCGCAATAGCCAAAAAACTTGATTTGCTGGGTATAGACAGGATAGAGCTTCCGCCGATTATAAAAGAAAGAGAAGATAAAATTGTTGCAAAAACACTTTGTCTTTCAGTTAAAAATTCGGTTGCCGTTATGCCTGCCACTCTTTCAAAATCTTCTGTTGATTCGGCAATCGAATGCTTTGGAAATAATAAGAATTGTTGCATAGGGATAACCGTGCCTGTGTCTACAGTTACTATGGAATATGAGTATCATAAAAAAGATATCGGTATGATAGAACTTGTTAAAGAGGTTTTTACCTATGCAAAATCCAAATGGGATAATATTGAATTTATTGCCAAGGATGCAACAAGAAGTAATCCCGAATTTTTAAATAATTGCATAAAAGCTGCTATTGACAGCGGAGCAAATGCCGTTACATTGTGCGATAGCGAAGGCACTTTTATGCCCGAAGAATGGTCTGAGCTTGTAAAAAGAGTAAAATCAATTTGCACAGTCAGCCTTTTTATTGAAGTAAGCAACAGCTTGAATTTGGCTGTGGCTTCGGCTTTGAGCGGTGTGATTTCGGGCGCAGACGGTGTAAAAACCGCCATTTTCGGAAAAGATATGCTTGATACGGTTGATTTTGCCAATGTTATCAATTCAAGAAAGAATGCATTGGCACTTGAAACAAATCTTAAAATGGAATCACTAAAAAGTGATATTGGTTCACTTTTGAGGGGCACAGATACAAAGGAAAAAGAAAATAATATAAGCGGTTCCGATGATGCCATATTAACATCCGAAAGTACTGTTGCGGATGTTAAATTTGCTGTGGAGAATTTAGGTTATACCGTTTCTTCTAAAGATATAAACGAAGTATATAAGTCGGTTATGCGCATTTGCGAAAAGAAATCCTCAATAACCGCAAAAGAGCTTGAAGCGGTTGTTGCGTCAAGTGCTATGCAGGTAGCTTCTACTTATCATCTTGAAAGCTATAACGCAAGCTGTGGAAATAAGGCACCCAGTATGGTTCATATTGTACTTAAATCAAAGAATGATACTTTAAGCGGTGTTGCAGTCGGTAACGGACCTATTGATGCCGCATTTATGGCTATTGAGCAATGCCTCGGGCATCATTATGAGCTTGATGCTTTTCAAATCGAGGCGGTAACCGAGGGTAAGGAAGCCTTAGGCTCTGCAATAGTACGTTTAAGAAATGACGGAACGCTCTATTCGGGCAACGGTTTGTCTTCTGATATTGTGGGAGCAAGTATACGTGCCTATCTTAATGCTCTTAATAAAATAGTTGCAACGGAGGAAAATTATGAAGCTTAGTTTTTCAACTGAAGATTTTAATTTAAAAACATTTTTTTCTCTTTGCAAAGCGGCGGAGGAATACGGATTTTCAGGATTTGAAATATACGATGTTAAGCAAGAAATAAAAAACCATTCCGACAGTATCTTCAGAGAAACTGTTTCTGCCGATGCCAAACGCAAGCTTTATAACAGAAATTTATCCGTTTCGGCGGTTACGTATCCGTACTATTTGGATAGTGAAAATGCAAGTGCCGATGAGCTATTTAGCTATGTTGAATATGCAATAAAAGCCGGATGCGAATTTGTAATAATTTCTCTTAAAGAAAAAGCGGATACGAATGTTATCCTTTCAAAGCTTAAAAAAGCGGCAGAGCTTGCCGAAAACAATGATATCGAGATTTTGCTCCAAACAACGGGATATTATGCAAGCTCGGCTGAAACCGTAAAGCTTTTAAGAAGCTTTGGCGGTACGGTTTACGGCGCCGTTTGGGATGTCCGTTCAACTGTATTTGAAGCAAAGGAGTCGCCTGAAGACACTATCGGTAATTTAGGCGCTTATATTCGTTTTGTCCGTTTGGGAGATAGGGACGAAACGGGCAGAAATGTTATATTGGGCGAGGGCTTGCTTGATATAGGCGGAATACTTGATGCTTTAAGTTCTCTTGATTACGATTCATTTATTTCGGTAAGCCCAAACGATGAAATAAACGATAAGGATATTGTTTTAACCCATTTCAGAGAATATCTTTCAAATTGCGAAAATTCCGATGTTAACGAAAAGCTTTATTATAACAGGGCACATACAGGAAGCTTTCCGTTTGAAAAGTACGATGTTTTGGATATAACCTTTGGAAAACTATTGGAAATTATGGCAAAGAAGTATCCGGACCAACCTGCTTTCCGTTATACAACCCTCGATTACCGAAGAACTTATTCACAGTTTTTAAAGGACGTTGATAGGGTAGCGGCTGCATTTATTTCGGTGGGAGTAAAGAAAGGGCATCATATTGCGGTTTGGGCAACGAATGTTCCCGAGTGGTTTTTGTGTTTTTTTGCAGCAACAAGAATAGGTGCGGTTTTGGTAACCGTCAATACCGCATATAAGATACACGAGATTGAATATTTGTTAAAACAATCAGATACTCATACTCTTGTTATGATTGAAAACTGCAAAGATATAAACTATCTTGATATTGTAAGCGAATTATGTCCTGAGCTTAAAGACCATACTCCCGGAGAACCGCTTTTTGCAAAGCGTCTTCCTTTTTTGAGAAATGTAATCACGGTTGGCTGTGAGCTTGAGGGTTGTTTGACCTTTGAGGATTTTGAGGCAAGAGCTGAAAGTGTTCCGAGAGAAGAAGTAAGAATAAGAGCGGCGGCGGTAAGCCCTGATGATGTTGCAAATATGCAGTATACATCAGGTACAACCGGATTTCCGAAAGGTGTTATGCTCACTCACAGAAATATAATAAATAACGGCAAAATAATAGG
>JAZLFV010000029.1:0-5801 GCA_045615965.1 Acutalibacteraceae bacterium | reverse complement strand
GGTCCAAGCCGTGATTGGATGAACATTGCCGTAACAAATCAGGCAAAATCCAAAATACGTTCGTGGTTTAAAAAAGAAAAACGCTCTGAAAATATTGCCGAGGG
Organism: Acutalibacteraceae bacterium; assembly: GCA_045615965.1. Lineage (GTDB taxonomy): Bacteria > Bacillota > Clostridia > Oscillospirales > Acutalibacteraceae > UBA737. The sequence goes on along the minus strand of JAZLFV010000029.1, from coordinate 5,697 downwards.
TAAAGATTCCTTTGACAAAGAATTAAGGCGTTTGGGTATTGTATTATCCGATTCGGATTACGAAGAACTTATAGCCGAAGTATCGAAAAGGTATCACTTTGTAAATGATGAGGATTTCTTTGCGGCAATAGGCTATGGCGGAATTTTGCTTACAAAGATTATGCCGAGAATCCGTGATGATTACAACAAAAAGATTCAAAGCGCAAAGCCGGTACAAATTGTTGAGGCAAAGGAAAGCAGAGCTTCTTCCGATGGCGTTGTTGTAGACGGAATAGATAATTGTCTTATTAAACTTTCAAGATGCTGTGCACCGCTTCCCGGCGATGAAATCATCGGATTTATTACTCGTGGTCATGGTGTTTCGGTGCATAAAAGAGATTGCAATAATGTACCCAAGGATTTTTCAAAATGCGATTATCCCGAACGCTGGATATCTGCGCATTGGAATGTAAGAAAAACAAACAGCTTTACTTCAACCCTGCAAATCACATCGGTAGACCGAGAGGGCTTGCTTGTTGATGTTATGAATGCCTTAAACGGAATGCATGTTCCCATAAATTCTGTTTCGGCAAAGAGCTTGCGTAACGGCAACTGTATAATAATTATCACGGTTGCTTGCGAAAGTGTTGAGCATTTAAAGACAATTACTGTACGCATTGAAAAGGTTTCAGGTGTATTCAGCGTTGAAAGGATAGGACAATGAGAGCGGTAATTCAAAGAGTTTTGGAGTCTTCTGTAAGAATTGACGGAAAAATCGCAGGTAGCTCCAAAAACGGATATATGATACTTTTTTGTGCAATGGAAGGCGACACCCAAGATGATATAAAGCTTTTGGCAAGAAAGGTAAGTACACTCAGAGTTTTTGATGATGAAAACGGAAAAATAAATAAATCAATTTTGGATATCGGCGGAGAAGTGCTTTGCATTTCACAGTTTACACTTGCAGCCGACACAAAAAAAGGCAACAGACCCTCATTTATTAAGGCTATGGAGCCTGATAAGGCATCCTTGTTTTATGATATGTTTTGCGATGAGTTGAAGCTTTGCGGAATTTCTCATGTTGATAAGGGTGTTTTCGGCGCCGATATGCAGGTAAGTCTTGTTAACGATGGTCCGATAACAATTATTTTAGATACAGAAATATGGAGAAAAAATAATGAAAATCAAAACACTTAAATTGGGGATTATTGCCGTAAACTGCTATCTGATAGAAACAGACACAGCCGCAATAGTTATTGACCCGGGATTTTTTTCTTCGGAAATAGTTGACTTTTTAAATTCAAACGCAGATAAAGAGCGTTTGATTTTGATTACTCATTCTCATTTCGACCATATAAGCGGGCTGAAGCAGATTAGTGAAGCTGTAAATGTAAAATTCGGTATAGGAATTAAGGATAATAAAGGGCTTGCGGATAATTCTCTTAATTTGTCTTCAAGATTCAGACCTCCTCTTGAAAGTATGGACGCTGATTATAAATACAGAGATGACGATGTTTTTAGTGTAGGTGATTTAAAAGTCAAAGTAATCGAAACTCCGGGGCACACCGTAGGCTCGGTTTGCTATCTTATAAACGGAGCTCTTTTCAGCGGTGATACAATTTTTTATGAAAGCTGTGGGCGTACCGATTTTCCGGGCGGAAATATGGATGACCTTAAAGAATCGTTTTATAAGCTTATAAATATGCTTGACGGTGAAACGGTTGTATATCCCGGTCACGGAGAAAGCACAACAATCAAGCACGAAATTGATAATAATCCAATTGGATATTTAAGCGCATTATGATTATATGTAATTTCGGCAATAGCTTTAATTATGAGCTTGAAAAGCTTTCAAGGCTGTTTTTGCCGTTTGAACGGATTGATGTTATAGATTTTATCAAAACAGATGATAAACGCTATGCCATAACAAGAACAGATTTTACCGATAAAGGCTGTAATATTTCCGCAGAACTTGTTTTAGACGGTAAAACCGAATCCTTATCATCCTTTGTTGAAAAAAGCAATCCGGATTATATAAAAGCTTGCGAATTATCGCTTGCGGCAGATTTGTTTGAATGCTTTTCCAAAATAGTATTATTTAAGCCTCAATTTGGTATTTTAACGGGTGTGCGTCCGGCAAGACTTTTTATTGATACTGTAAAACGGTTGGGGGCTAATGGGGCAGAGGATTACTTTAAAAGAGTTTTAAAGGTTTCGGATAATAAGCTTTCATTACTCAGGGAAACAGCTGAAAGCGAAGATAAAATAATTTTGCTTTCAGCTCCCGATTCTTACAGCCTTTATGTGTCCATACCTTTTTGTCCGACAAGATGTTCTTACTGTTCGTTTGTTTCCCATTCGGTTGAAAAGGCAAGGGAGATAATACCGCAGTATATTCATTATCTTTGTAAAGAATTAGAGTATTGCTCAAGGCTTCAAAAGGAAAAAAATTTAAAGCTTGAAACCGTTTATGTCGGCGGCGGTACACCCACAACATTAACCCCAACGGAACTTGATACGGTATTGGAAACCGTATGCAAAAACTTTGATACAAGCAATGTAAGAGAGTTTACTGTTGAAGCGGGAAGACCCGATACAATAACAAAAGAAAAGTTGGATGTTCTTAAAAGCTACGGTGTATCGAGAATCAGTATAAATCCGCAAACGCTTAATGATGATGTCTTAAAGGAAATAGGAAGAAATCACACATCAAAACAGTTTTTTGAAAGCTTCTATCTTGCAAGAGAGGTAGGATTTAACAGTATAAATACCGACTTAATTGCAGGGTTGCCTTCAGATTCATTCGGAAGCTTTTGTGATACGGTTGATGAAATAATAAAGCTTTCTCCCGAAAATGTAACGGTGCATTCGCTTTCGATGAAAAGAGCATCAACACTCACATCGGTTGGATTTTCTCCTGAAATTGATGCCGGAATTATGGCTTCGAAAGCGGTTGATTATGCAAGAAATACGCTTACCGATGCAGGAATATACCCGTATTATATGTACCGACAAAGCAAAACGGTCGGAAATCTTGAAAATGTAGGTTATTCAAAAGCAGGATTTGAAGGTCTTTATAATGTTTTTATCATGGACGAAACGCATACAATCCTCGCCTGCGGTGCATCGGCTGCCACGAAGCTGAAAAATCCGTATACCGGTAAAATTGAAAGAATATTTAATTTTAAATATCCTTATGAATACATAGGAAGGTTTAAAGAACAGTTGGAACGCAAAAAACGGTTTACGGATTTTTATAATTTCTTGTAAATCCACATAAAATATGTTATAATTAATTGGTAAAATTTTAAATATTATTTTTCGGAGGAATAATTATGGAAAAAGAATTTTTTGATAACGCATTTGAAAAAGCCAAATCAGCTATTGAAACCGCCTATAAAAAAACCGGTGAGATTGTAAGTGTTGAAAAATTAAAATTCAATATTTCATCATTAAAATCAAAAAGGGAAAAGCTTTATGCAAATCTCGGCAAAAGCTTTTACGATTCCGTGCCCGATGCTAATTTGCTTGATTCTGAAAAGAAAGAAATTTTCGATAAAATAACCGAAATGTCTGATAAAATTAATGACCTTTACGACGAAATCAATTATGTAAAATCAAAACGGGTTTGTCCTCATTGCGGTTCTCCAATTGATGAAAATGCTGTATTTTGCTCAAAATGCGGTGAAAAGGTTATATTCGATTCGGCGGATAACGAGTAATGTCTGTATATAAAAAAATAGGTGTAATCGTTGCCGATATCGAAGAATATAAGCCATTTAAAACATTCGCTTTGAAAAACGGCGGATATGAAACCGTTATCTTTTCAAGGGATGCCTTTGTTGTTAAAATTAAGGATACGGATATTTATGTTTCCAATTGCGGAACAGGCAAGGTAAATGCCACCGCACTTACATCACATCTTATTGATATCGGTTGTGAGGTTATTCTTAATTACGGGCTTTCCGGCGGAATTGCCGATGCGGTTATCGGTCAGTTTTCTATCCCAACAAAATATTTTGAGCACGATTTTGATTTAACCTGCCTTGGCTATAAGCCTTGCGAAAAGCCACTTCAAAACTATATTTACGAAACTGATGACTTTTTGCTTTTAAAGCTTAAAGAGGTATTTCCCGATGCAATTTGCGGTCCTGCCGCTTGCGGCGACCGTTTTATTTCTGATAAAAGCTATGCGGATTATTTGAAAGTGACCTTCGGCGCTGTAACCTGTGATATGGAAACGGCGGCGATAGCCTCTGTATGTGATATGGCTAAAATTCCATTTGCCTCACTTCGCCGTGTTTCAGACGGCGCTGATGAATCTGTGAAATTGACATATCGCAATATGAATATCAACAGCGGCAATGTTTTGTTTGACGGATTTTACGGATTTTTAATTTCACTTTTATAATTTTTGGAGATTTTTATGCCTGAAAACACAAATAAAAAACAAAGCTTCTTACACGGCTCCTTAATACTTATTGTGGCAACGGTTGCAGCCAAAATAATCGGCGCCGTATACAGAATACCTCTTACAAATCTCTTGGGCTCAAGGGGTATGGGATTCTATTCTACGGCATATGACCTTTATGTCCCGATGTATTCGATAGCTATGGCAGGGCTTCCGATTGCAATTTCACGAATTGTTGCCGAGCATTCTGCCCAAAGCAGATATAAGGATGTTCGCAACACCCTAAAAGCCGCACAGATAATTTTTTTGGTAACCGGCACATTGGGATTAATCCTTATAGTTGTTCTTGCATTTTTGCTTACGGGTAATGCTTCCGTTACGGTTTTCGGAAAAACCGTAAACTTTCACACCTTTAATTCAGGCTCCTTGCCCGGAATACTTTGCATAGCGCCGTCTCTGGCGTTTTGCTGTCTGATGTCGGCTTACCGTGGATATTTTGAGGGTCTCGGAAATATGACACCTACGGGTGTAAGTGAGATACTTGAGGCAATAGGTAAGCTGGTATTCGGTTATACTTTTGCCGCCGTTATTTTATCTTCAACCAAAAGCTATTCGTTTGCTGCGGCCGGTGCGCTTGCCGGAATTTCGATAGGTGAAGCATTCAGCACCCTGTTTTTATTTATACGTTTTAAAATCGGAAAAAGGGATATTCTCAAAACGGAGTATCTGGCTTCACCTGAAGCAAAGCCGTTAAAGAAGCAAATGAGCGCAATCATTATCGTTGCAATACCGATTGTATTAGGCTCACTTGTTAATAATGTTACAAGTCTTATTGATGTTGTTATGGTACAAAAACAGCTGGCAAATGCCATTTCAAAGGCTCCTGATTATTTTCTCAAATCCTTTGCCGATTTGATTAAATATGAAATAAAAGAGGACAAAACCTTCAATCCGATTGCCGACCTTCCTAATTCCTTATACGGTTGCCACAGAGGTTTTGCATTTTCCATATATAATCTTATACCGGTGTTGACTTCCACATTGGGTGTAAGTGCGATACCCGTTCTTGCAAGAGCTTGGGTAAATAAGGATAAGCATGAAATCAAATCAAATATTCAGATAATGATTAGAACGGTAGCAATAATCGCATTGCCGTGCGGTATGGGTATATTTGCCTTGTCTAAGGGTATACTGTCACTTTTATACAACAATCAGGCAGCTATTGCCATTGCAGCACCGAATTTAAGGATTTTAGGCATTTGTGCCATATTCTCCGGTATAAATGCTCCTCTTGTAAATATGCTCCA
>JAZLFV010000028.1:0-2477 GCA_045615965.1 Acutalibacteraceae bacterium | reverse complement strand
GTGATGTAATAGGGGAGATTTGCGCAAATGCAAATCTTTTCGCAGTCTGCAAAATTTTCATTTATAATTTGCATAAGGTCAAGCTTCAAGACATCGCCGAAGATAACCTTGATATTATCAAATTCGCCCAATGTTTTGTTTAAAACAGGCTTGAGCCTTTGGTCGAGCTCAATGGCAACAACCCGTTTTGCACGCTTGCAAAGCTCCCTTGTAAGCACACCGGCGCCCGGACCTATTTCTATAGCACCGCAGTTTCCGTCAAGACAGCTTTCCGCCATTTTAGGACAAACAGTTTCATCAATAAGAAAGTTTTGCCCCAATGATTTTTTAAAGGAGAATCCGCATTCCTCAAGGATTTTTGTTATTTCATTCATATCGGCTAAATTCATAAGCTGACTCCAATAAATAATAATAAAATATTTCTTAAATATTATATTACAGTTTGATTTTTCTTTCAAGAAAATTTTAGTTGTGAAAAGTTTTGATTTATGATATAATACCAATGTATAAAATAATTAATTTGGAGTTGAATTTTTTTGGATAACAGATATATTGATACCGTTATATCGGAAATGCAAATGTTTTTAGATGAAAACGGCTTTGAAAAAACGGAGGATTATACATTTAAAAACAAAAAAAAAGCGGTTAAGGTAGATTACAGCGAAGAAAGGCAGATGTATTTGCTTTTTTCTGCCGATATAGATGAAGATGGAAAAGTCGGTGAATTTTCCGAAATAGAGGCATGGCTTTTCGATGATTCCCAATTTCAAAGAGATGCCGAAGCGGTAGGAATAGATTTTGTTGATACCCTGCGTAAGAATTTAGGAATAAAAAATAATAAAAGGGTAAACTTAAATATTGATTTACCGTCTTCCCAAAAGGGTGATAAATATACCGTGCTTTCATTCACAAAAAAAGCGTTGGATACATTCCCTTCACTTAAGGATGAATATAAGGTTTATATTGAAAAATACGGTAATTTCCTTTATCTTAATTTCTTCGGGGAGTATCTTGTTCCTAAGATTAAGGCAGAGCTTTTAAACGGCGATAAGAAATCAGCTAAAAAGATTTTTGATTTAGTAGACCCTGCTTATAAGCTTGGTGATAAGGATACTGTAAATGCAGTAGTTGCCTGCCTTGCCGCCGCATCCTATGAAAACGAGAAAGCTTCCGAATCGGTCGCTAAAATTCTCCAGGATAACAGCCATTTTTTGAGTGGCGTAGAGGCATTTAAAAAGGTTCTCAAATCCAAAAAGCAGATTAGGGAAATACTAATAAAATAATACATTTAAAAGGTGAGTTTAATATGACAGTTGTTTTAATAATTTTAGGTGTTCTGGCTTTTTTGATTCTTGTTTCCAATGTAAGAATTGTGCCCCAGGCAATGCAGTATGTTGTTGAGTCACTCGGAAAGTATAAAACAACTTGGGATGCAGGTGTTCATGTAAAATCTCCGCTAATCGAAAGAATTTCCAAGAAAATAACATTAAAAGAACAAGTTATGGATTCACCACCACAGCCTGTTATAACAAAAGATAATGTTACAATGCAGATTGATACGGTTGTTTATTTCCGTATTTTCGATGCAAGGCTTTATACCTACGGTGTTGTAAATCCGATAAATGCGCTTGAGAATCTTACCGCCACCACACTTCGTAATATTGTTGGCGAACTGGAGCTTGACGGAACACTCACTTCGAGGGATACAATAAACAGTAAAATGACTGCAATACTCGATGAAGCAACCGATAAATGGGGAATTAAGGTAACCCGTGTTGAGCTTAAGAATATAATTCCTCCTGCCGAAATCCAAAATGCGATGGAAAAACAGATGAAGGCAGAGCGTGACCGCCGTGAAACTCTTTTGCAGGCAGAAGGTCATAAGGCTGCCGCCATAACAAGAGCCGAGGGCGATAAGCAGGCTATGATTCTTGCGGCAGAGGGTGAGAGAGATGCGAGAATTGCCCGTGCAGAGGGTGAAGCAAAAGCAATATATCTTTCAAAAAAAGCCGAAGCAGACGGTCTTATTGCACTTAAAGAAGCAGGTGTTGATGCTGCTGTTTTAGAGCTTAAAAAATACGAAGCGCTTGTTAATATGTCTAACGGCACGGCTGCAAAGCTTATTATACCTACAGATGCTGTAAACACAGTTACAAATAACACTATTTTTACCGAAACCACAGGCATAGGCGATATAACAAAGCCTGCGCAGAAAAAAGCTCCTAAGGTCAAAGAAGACCCGTGTTGCGATAAATAATTATGAGTTTTAACAGTAGGGCAAACCTTAAAATCGGTTTGTCCTTTTTGTTTTGCAAAAATTTGGCGGATTGAAAATCCAACCGCGCCCCCCCGGAGGGGAAAAAAGATAGCCCAAAGAGGCAACTCGTAGTACAATGTTGATTAGTCACAAAAACATGAACGGAGAGTAGCCTCAATGAGCCAAGAACATTGTAAAACAAGAAATACCAAAAGTCAAC
>JAZLFV010000027.1:0-9523 GCA_045615965.1 Acutalibacteraceae bacterium | reverse complement strand
AATTGCAACATTATTGAAGCAGGAGAACAGTCTCTTGCATTCGGCGATATTTTAATTTCACGCTTCCCCACAAGTCACGATTGCGAAGGCTCAAGCGGATATTCTTTTACCCTTAAAAACGGAAATAAGGTTTCGGTATGCACGGATACAGGTGTTTTAACCGAATCCGCAAAGGAAAATCTTTTGGGCTCTAGAGCTGTTTTAATTGAATCAAACCACGATATAACAATGCTAAAAAACGGGCCGTATAATGCCGCACTTAAAGCGAGAATACTATCCGATAAAGGTCATCTTTCAAACACATCCTGCTCGGCTTTTTTACCTGAGCTTATAAACAGCGGAACAAACAGAATAATTTTAGGGCATTTAAGCCAAAACAACAACACTCCTTTGCTTGCCCTTGCAAGTGCCAAGCAGTCACTTTCATTAATAGGTGCGGAACAAGGAAGAGATTATCTTTTATCTGCCGCAAAGCCACAGGGCAACGAGGTGAGTGTATTTTGATAAAGGTTAAAATAATTGCGCTCGGAAAACTTAAAGAAGATTATTTAAAATCAGCTGTAAGCGAATACTCAAAGCGTCTTTTTCGTTTTTGCGATTTTGAAATTATTGAGCTTTCGCCTAAAAATTTGCCTGACAGCCCATCGGATTTACAAATCGAATCGGCGCTCCTGTCTGAAGCCGAGCTGATAAATTCCAAAATCCCCAAAGGCTTTTTTGTTGCGGCGCTCTGCGTTGAAGGCAAGCGTATGAGCAGCGAGGTCTTTGCGGAAAAAATAAATGAGTTATCAGACGAGGGCAAAAATATTTGCTTTATAATCGGAAGCTCATACGGTATGCACAAAACAATAAAAGAGAAAGCCGATTTAAAGCTTTCCCTTTCTGATATGACATTTCCCCATCAGCTTTTCAGAGTGATGCTTACCGAACAGATTTACAGAGCCTTTATGATAAACGGCGGCTCAACTTATCATAAATAAACAGATAAAAATACTTAATGCCGTGGCAAATGCCACGGCATATTTTTGTTTAAAGCATACTTTAAGCAAGGATTTCAATAAATCTAAACCTCTGTTGAAGAATTAAGCTCAAAGGAATATATAATACGCTGTTTTACAGGCTTTCCGAGTATCTTTTCGCAGGCTTCGGAATAGATATTCAACTGCTCACCGTAGGTGTTTTTTAAATCCTCGGCATTTTTCACCCTATCGGTTTTAAAATCAACTACAACCATTCCGTCATCCTCGTCAAAAAGCAAATCGACCGCACCCTGAACTATAACTGGCGTATCTGCAAATTCAGGATTCACATTCTCATCAATTCTTTGAGCAGGAAGCTTGGTTAAAAAACGCATTTCCCGTTTTACAAAGTTTGCATTAAGTATTCTTTTGTAAAGCGGACTTGCAAAAAATGCCTCTATCTTTTTAACATCGGCACACTTTGCCTGCTGCTCAGTTATAAACTGCCATTCGGTAAGTCTTTCGATTTCCGCCTCAACATCGGGATTGTTGCTAAACTCCATAAACTGCATAACCGTGTGTATTGCCGTACCTCTTTTAGCAGAGGACATACCGTTTTCATTCATAAAGGACGGACGGTCTGAGAAATAATATTCCTCCGATTCGGCAGATTTTGCAACCGCAGAAACCGATGTTTTTGAGATTACAGAAGAAAGCTCCTCAAAGGGATAAACATAGCTTAAATTTTCCTCTATTTTTGTTTTCAGCTCATTATTGGCGAAAACCGTTTCGTTTTTAAGCTCTTCTCCCCTGTCTTTTATACTGCAATCGGCTATTTTTACCGAAAGTCTGCTTTCTGTATCCTGCGGCATCAGGTTTATTTCACCCAAATCCCTTAAAGCATCACCGTCCGGATGCAAAAGACAGCACGCCAAAACAAGGTCGCCAAGCGATGAGGACGAACGCACAAATTCGGGGTTTACCGTTTTATTTTCTATGCTTTCGGCAATTCGGTTAAGTGTCTGATAAGAATTTTTAATCGCCGAAACCATAACAAGCTTTTCCTTTGCTCTTGTTGCGGCAACATATAAAAGTCTTAACTTTTCTTCGATATTTTCACCGAAAATCTGCTTTGAGATAATCTTTCTGCCTAAATTCTGATTGTACAGTTTTTCACTTTCATCAAAATATCTGAAGCCTATTCCCGATTTTTCGGAAAATACAATCGGAGAAATTGAATCCTCGTTATTTATGCGTGACGATAAATCCGAAAGTATGCAAACGGGAAATTGCAATCCCTTTGACTTATGCATAGACATAACCGAAACAAAATCCGTATGCTTTGCGTCTGTTTTAAAGCTGTTTTCGGGCAAGGAAGTAATATGTTTGATAAATTCGGAAACCGAGGAATATTTAAAATCCTCTGCAAAGCTCGGAAGTGACAGAAGATTACTTCTTCTTTGCTTTCCGTTCGTCCCTGCCGAAACTATTGCCAACAAGCCCATATCGTTTATCAGCTTCATAATCAGTTTATCAAGCGGCAAAATCGCCATACTGTTACGAAGCTTTGATAAGCTAAAGAGGAAATTTTTCGCTTTTTCGTTTCCGCTGTTTGCCGCAATTATAACCGTTTTATAAATATCGCCGTCCTTTTGATTTGCCCTCATTAAAGCAATTTCATCGGCTGTAAATCCGTAAATCGGCGACATCATAACAGTTAAAAGCTCAACATCCCTTGCAGGATTATCAAGTACGGTTAAAAGCGAAAGCATAAGCGATATCTCGGGTGTTTTGCAAAAGGCTTCATTACATAAAGAAACAGGTATACCGTTATCGCTTAACGCCTTGACAAGCACAGGAGATTTTATACTCATCTTATCAAGTAATATACAAAAATCGCCATAGGATATGTCACGCATTTCGCCGTTTTTATCGGTAATCTGCATTTTTTCGTTTACCGCATTTTTTATATATTCGGCAATCGCAGAGCTTTCGTATTCATAAAGCCCTGCTTCGTCCGCTTCCCCCTTATCAACAATCAAAAGCTCGGTGTTTATTCGGTTATCGGGACTATACTCGGCGGCAGGATTTAAGCGTTCCTCCTCATCATAAGATATCTGCCCTGTTTTTGAAGTCATCAGGTTTAAAAACATAAAGTTTACAAATTCGCAAATTCCAATCCGACTTCGGAAATTATCCGATAGTATAATCTTCTTTTTACCATCATCGGCGGCACTGCCGATAGGAATATATGTTTTTTTCTTATCCGAAAAATTATTAAGATTTGAGCCTCGGAATCTGTAAATACTTTGCTTTATATCGCCCACAACAAAAAGCTTTTTTCCGCCGTCCGAAATAATATCAAAAAGCATATTTTGCAGGTCGTTTACGTCCTGAAATTCATCAACCATAACCTCTTCATAACGCCCTATGTAGCTTTTGGCTTCTTCGGTAAGGCTGATATTTCCGTTTTCATCCAAAGCACATAGCAGCTCGAGAGCCATCTGCTCGGTATGGTAAAACGCAAGCTTGTTTTTTTCCTTAAAAGCGGCAAGCAGTTCTGCTTCATACTCCTTTATAAGGTCAACAAGCAATTCTACCGAAGGCAAAACCGAAGCATTAAAGCTATTAATTTCATCCGTGCTTTCGGAGAACAAAGCTTTAAGGGTATCAAGCTTGTTTATAAACTTCTTGCGTTCCGATTTAAATCTTTCTCCGCCCGTACCGTCATTTGAGCTTAACCTTATGCTTTCGACATTAAATGAATACAAGGTTTCCCTGAATTTATCAAAATCAAACACTTCGTATTCGCATTTTAATTTATCAAAGTTTACTGCAAGACTTTTAACATAGTTATCGCACTTATCGGCGGAAACGGCAAGATACTGTGCTGTATCAGACATACGAATCACAGTTTCATTCATACTGTTTAAAGCTTCTCCCGCCAAGCTTTTCGCCGCAATATACCAAGGGTGCTCCTTGCAGAGCTTTTGCTTATACGGTAAAACAAGTTTTTCAAAGAAGCTATCGGGAAACGGAAGCTGACGGCTGTACAGATATAGCTCTTTTACAAGATTTTTAAGCTCTCTGTCATCATATTCGCATCCCGTAAGCTCTAACAGCTTATTAAACGCCTGTGAATTTTCAGCTATTTGCTTATCTGTTATTGTATCGAGGATAAAAGCCGATTCAGATAACATTTCGCTTCCGTCAGATACTTTAAAATCAGGCTCTACACCGCATTTTTCAAAATTTTCACGCACAAGATTTATGCAGAAAGAATCAATGGTGCAGATATCGGCACTTCCGATTAAATGCTTCTGCCTTATGAGATTTGTATTCTGCGGCTCTTTTGCGCATAAATCGAAAAGCTTTTTTTCTATTCTTGAACGCATTTCAGCTGCCGCCGCATTTGTAAAGGTTACTATAAGAAGCCTGTCTGCGGAAACGGGATTCTTTGAGTCTGTAAGCTTTCTTATTACTCTTGCGGTTAAAACCTCTGTTTTACCCGAGCCTGCCGCCGCCGAAACCAATATTCCGCCCTCGGCATTTACCGCATCTTGTTGGTCTTTGGTAAACTCAACCGACATTATCCGTTTTCTCCTTTCTTATGGCATCTAAAACCTCGCTGTTTGAAATCTTTTTTACCTTACCTATTTTTTCGGCACTTATACGGCATACCGAAAGAAAATCGCAATACTTGCAGGCAGGACTGTCTATTCCGTCTATCGGTCTTGCAGAAATTTTGCCACCGAAAATATCCTCTCCTGCCGATTTTAGTTTTTTATTTATATAATCGAATACTTCGCTGTATTCATCAAGGCTTAAATAAGAATCAGACGGATTTTCTTCGTTAAACTTGGGGATAAACTCGCCCTTGTTTTCCTTATCCATAGCAAAAACGGAGGTGGGCTCCGATGTAAGAAGTCCGTTCATTCGGCGGTCGGCAGGTTTACCCTCCTTTATCCTCTTTGCATTCATATATAAAATTCCCGCAGGTTTATCACCGAATTTTTTGCTCTTTAACGCTGCATAAAGGTACAAAAGCATCTGCATATTCTGCCCTGCAAGAATATCGGGAAGCCTAAAGCTCCTTGAGCCTGTTTTATAATCAACTATCCTTACATATTCGCCGAATGTATCAAGGCGGTCTACCGTTCCGCCGAGTAAAAGCTTATTTCCGCCGTTTAAATCAACATTTATTTCAGGAATATCTTCGCCTTTACCTATTTTAATTTCACAACCTATAGGCTCAAAATCGCTCTGCGCAAACTCCTTTGCAAGCCTTGAAACAACATATTTGAGTGTTCTTGCAATATTTTTAACCAAGTATTCTATTCGTTTGTTTTTGATTTCGGAAAATCCTGCTACACTTTGGAGATATTCCGCACAAAGTCTATCCACCTCGCTTGATATCTGCGCTTCGCTTAAATTCGCAAGAGCTTTTCCGTAATTTTCCACCGCTTTTTGCAAAACATAATGTACTATCGTACCTCTCTGCATGGCATTGAAATCCGCCGCATAAAGCTTTGAAGCCTTAATCGCATCACGGCAGAAAAACATAAATTTACAACGGCTGTAATTATCAAATTTTGTAGGCGACATATAAAATGTATTACCGTAAAGCTTTTTTGCCGTTTCGGGCGAAATTGAGGCATTCTCGGCAGTAATATTTTCACTAACCGAAGAAATAAGCTCTTCTTTGCCTCTGCTTATAATAACCTCTTTTATACTCTGTGCATCAATCGGATAAGTTTTAATTCTTTTGCAGTATTCATAAAAAGCGGCGCTTTCGGTTTCGGGAAGATTACCGCGATTTAAAGCCTCAGGTTCGTTTTTCATATTCACCTGCATATTTTTGCATATTTCTTCAAGAAATGCAGATGACGTTGCCTCAGCGCCGTTTGGCATAGCTTCGCAAAAGCTTATGTAAACCTCTCTTGAAGGACAGCAAAGATTTGTATAAATAAGCAATTCTTCATCAAATGCGCCGTCAACCGTTTTATCGGGAATATTAAGTCCGTTTGCCTTTAAGCTCATAAGCTCGGCATTTGAAAAAAGCCCGCCTGTTTTGGAAATTCTCGGGAAAATTCCTTGATTTACGCCTAATATAAAAGCATACTTAGGTCTTGCAGGGCGTATTCTCTCAGCATCGCCGAAGGTAACCTCGTCTGCTGTTTGCGGTGTTACGCCTATGTATTCGGTCGCAAGCGCCGTTTTAAGAGAATCAAAAAACGCCTTATCAGAAACCGCAACATCTCTAAAGCATCTTACTATGCTGTCAAGAATATCATTAAATACCGAATAAGATTTTAAAATTGCCGAAGCAAATTCTGTTTCACCGTTATGTTCATATTCCTTATAAAGCCTTGTATACGAAGCTTTAACATCGCATTTTTCCAAAAGCTTTACTATGGCTTTTGCACGCTCTTTTGGTGTTCCTTTATAATCCTTTTTAAACGTATCAAGCGAATCTATCGCCTTTTCTCTTAAAGCATTCAGGATTTCAAGCTTATTTAAAATATCCTTATCCGTACGGTCGGTAAGTCCCGATGGATTCATATTCCATTTATCTTTAAACTGTTTAGCCTTTATATTCCAAACAAAAGCATAGTTTTCGAGCTCGGAAATTTCGTCTGACGATAAAATGTTTATGCCCGATTTATGGAATTTAAAAAGATTTTCGGTTGTGGGCGATGCCGCAAATGCCGCCGCCGACAAAACAGTTGCAGAAATCGGCATAGCCGAAACGGGGAGCTTTTTATCAAAAAAGCAGTTTATTTTATTACGCTTTAAGGCAACCTCTATGGCATCTTCATACATCGCCGTATCCCTTGCGATAATTACAAAATCATCGAATCGAGCGCCCTGCTCCCTTATTATTCTGCGTATATTTCTTGCCGCAAATTCTGCCTCGTCAAAAACAGTCTGCGCCCTGCAAACCGTAACATTCGGCATTTTGATATTGCTTCTGTATTCGCCCTTGAACAAGCATTCTTCAAAGGTTTTAAGGTCTTTGCTTTCGTAATGCGAGTTTTCAAGATAACAGTTTTCTTTAATTTTTACATTATGCGACCTTGCTATCCTTATAAGTCTTTCTTCGGTTTTTCTTACTCCGCTTAAAAGGCATAACTCACGCTTATCTGATTTATCATCTGTAAAGGTAAATACAATATCCTCCGCCTTTGATATAATTCGGTCGATTACCTTAATCTGCTGACCCGAAAAGCTTTTAAATCCATCAAAAAATACCTTTTTGCCTTTGAAAAAATCACAGTCCTCAAGCATATAATAAAGCTTATCCATATAGTCGGAAGGGTCTATAAATTCACTTCCCAAAAGCATTTCGTAGGTATCGAAAATAAGAGCCGTATCTTTTAGCTTTTTTGAGAGCTTTGTATCCCCCTTGATATCCGCTTGATTTCTTAAATCATCCGATGATACTGCATTATACTTAAATTCATCAATTATTTTTATCATATTCTCGGCAAAAGAGGAAGAATTGGCATATTTACCCCAAAGGCAGAGCTCCTGCGATGCAACCGAAACAGCCCTTTTCATAAGTATCAGCTTATCGGATTTCGATAACACCTTTCCGCAAATACCGCCCTTTAGCCTGCCTATGGTTTCATAAATCCTTGAAAACGGCAAAACCAACGCTTTTGAAGCACTCGCTTCACCGAGCATATCAAGAATCGCCTTTTCGCTTTCAAAAGAAAATTGCTCGGGAACAACCAAAATCGGTTCTTCACCGTTTTCAACAGAAGCCTTTATTCGGTTTAAAATGGTATATGTTTTACCGCTTGAAGCTCGTCCTAAAATAAATTGCAGCATTTTACTTCCCCTTTTAACGAATATAATAGCATATTGTGTGTACCGAATTCAGTACATTAAAGCTTTGGACTGCCAAACCAGGCAGTCCAAAAAAAATTTATTTTTTGTATGCATACGCAAAATCGCCCAAATATACACGCAAACCGTTGCCCATATAATAGCGATTATACTGTTTTAAATAAAAGATAAGTGAAATGTAGGTAAAAATATTTTTTGTTTTTAAAAACTTAATTCTTTTTTCTTCAAATTTAATGAATTTTTGGATATCGGCGGAAGGCTTTTTGCCGTTTAACAGCTCCGCTATATACCTATGCCCCTCTACCGACTGCAAAAGACCGTTTATGCGCTTTTCATAACTGCGCTTGCGGTTTTGGCGGTTCATAGCCGAAAGCGAAACATTATCAAGGTGATAACGGTAATGCGCAAGCTTTTCGTTTAATACTGCGGTCTTGCCCTTTATGCTGCCTATCATACACAAAAGCCAATCGTGAGCTAAAAGGTCTTTTAAATCAATTTCCTTTATATACGGCTTAATATCAGCCGAAATACAAAGCGAAAAACCTCTTATGTATGAGCAACCTATAAAGCTTTCACAGTTTAAATACTCTATTGAGCCGTCAAGTTTATCGCCTAAATAGGTGACGCCCGAATTTTCAAGAATTTCCGAATTGCCGTCAATAACATCGTATCTTGATGCAAGCACCTTGATTTCAGGGTTTTGCTTAAAGGTGTTTACCGTTTTTAAAACCTTTTCTGGCAACCATTCATCATCTTGGTCGCATATAAATATATAATCACCGTTGCATCTTTCGATAGCACCGTAAAAATTAAGGCAAAAGCCGGCATTTTTCGTATTTTTAAAGAATTTCCAATTTAAAAGGTTATTATCTTTTATAAAATTCTCGCAGATTTCTGCCGTTTTATCGGTTGAACAGTCATCGCAAATTATAACCTCATCAACCTTTAAGGTTTGGTGAAGTATGCTTTCAAGCTGTTTTTCAATGTATTTTTCGCCGTTATATGCAGCTATTGCAACCGAAATCACTATCTCACCTTCAAAAAAAGTTTTTGGAATTTATATTTTAAAATATATGAAAGCTTGCAAAAAAGATAAACTCTGTTTACACTTCCCGACTTTGCGGCAGAAATTATCAGCTTTGAGCCAAGCCCTACGAAGCTTGCATTCTTTGCTTTTTCCTTAAATTCATCTAAGCTTATTTCGCTTCTGATTTTTTGCCTTATATCCTTTTTATTAAGCGATAAGAACATATCAATAAACGAAGAAAAAACCGATTTTATAAAATAAAAATCACAATACTCTTCTAAACCGCTTGTGCACTCCTTTAAAAGCCTTGCTCTGCTTTTTATAAATTCAAGCTTTTTAGGGTTATACTTTCGTGTAACGCTCCCCATATGCAGAATATAATTGTAAAAGCTTTTATCGGAAATAACATATTTAGGCGAATATTTTAAAATACGCAGGTTAAAATCGGTATCCTCAAAAATTTCGTTTTCCGGCATTTTAAGATTATTTTTGCGGACAAATTCAGTTTTATACAGCTTGTTGCAGGGGCTGTCTATAAGATTTTTAGATTTAATTTCACAAATGCGTGAATTAATTTCGCTACCCTTATATACTCCGCTTTCTGCAAAAATTTTTGAAACGGAACTGTCATTTACCATATTGTATCCGCACATAAGGACATCGGCATTTTCTGCCCTTGCAAGGC